>JAGXLV010000141.1 GCA_018334495.1 Oleiphilaceae bacterium | reverse complement strand
GGGTGGTGGTTTTACCGCTGCCCGTGGGGCCGGTGACCAGGATCATGCCGTGGGGGGTGTGAATGAGCTTGCGGAAGCGCTCCAGCAACGCCGGCGGCATGCCGGTGCCGGCCAGGTCCAGGGTGCCGTCGGTCTGGTCCAGCAGGCGCATGACCACGGATTCGCCGTGCTGAACCGGCATGGTGGACACCCGCACGTCGATACTGCGGCCCTTGACCCGGACGTTGAAGCGGCCGTCCTGGGGCAGGCGTTTCTCGGAGATGTTGAGGCCGGCCATGAGCTTCAGGCGCAGGACCAGCGCCGAGTTCACCCGCTTCTCCTTCATCACCTGTTCCTGCAGAACGCCGTCGACCCGCTGGCGGATGCGGACCACGTTCTCGTCGGGCTCGATGTGTATGTCCGAACTGCGGGCCTGGACGGCATCCTCGAACAGGGTCTGCAGGAGCTTGACCACCGGCGCTTCGGCGCTCTCGGATTCGGCATCCAGATCGGCCAGGTCAAAGGCGTCGTCGCCGAGTTCGTCTTCCAGCTCTTCCGCCAGCGAGGCGATTTCATCGGTGCGCCGGTAAACCAGATCCAGGGTGTTCAGCAGTTCGCTCTCACGGACCACGGCCTGCTTGACCGGGCTTTTGAGCACCCGCACCAGTTCGTCAAAGGCGAAGATGTCCATGGGGTCGGCCATGCCCACCAGCAACTCGCCGTTCTGTTCCGCCAGCACAATGCTGCGGAACCGGCGCGCCAGGGTTTCCGGCAGGCGTTTAACCAGGTCGTTATTGAACTGGAAATGGCGCAACTGCACGAAGGGGATATCGAGCTGACGGGACAGGAAGTTGAGAAGGTTGTCCTCCTCCACGTAGCCCAGATCAATCAGCGTCCGGCCCAGCTTGCGGCCACTGGTTTTCTGCTCACGCAGGGCCGTCATCAGCTGCTCTTCGGTGATGACGTCGTTCTGCACCAGCAGGTCGCCGATACGGATTTTCTTTTTCGGCTCGGTTGCCGTCTTGGGGTCAGCCATTATTTCAACACCGGCTTTCGTTCGTGATGGTCATTGCTCAGCCTGCCCTCAGCGCCGCAACGCGTTGGCGGCAGTAATTCTCCAGGGACCTGGCCAGGCCCGGCAAACGGATCGCCTGCTGGCAGGCTCTCAGGGCGCCGGCCGGCTGCCGGTCTGCCTCCAGGGCAATCGCCAGACCCACCCACCAGGGGCCTTTGCTGCTGTCGTATTCGATCAGTTCGGCCCAGCGCGTCACCGCGGCGTTACTCCGGCCCTGTTGTTGCAGCAGGGTGGCCAGGGTCACGGTGTACTCGGCGCTTTCGCGCACGGATGGCACCTCTGACTCCAGTGTAGTCAAGGCTTCCCCGGCCTGCCCGTCGGCGAGCAGGGCCCGGGCCCGCAGCAGCCTCAGTGAGGCATGGGCCCGGGTCGCATCCGGCGGCAACCAGTCCAGTGCCTGCCGGGGCTGACCCTGCACAATCAGATAACGGGCGAACCGGGCCCGGCTTCGGGGCGCGGGCTGTTCTCTCAATAATTCGGCAAGGGTTTGCGCCGCTGTCGACACCTGCCCCCGCGAAAGCAGGGTTCGAATCTCGGTATCGGTGCGTCGGTCGACCAGTTCCGGCGTCTGCTTTTGCTGTTTAACCGCCTGCTCCGGCTTTGGCTCCGGGGACGGTATTTCTTCTGGCGTTTGGTTTTGTGAAGCCGTCGGCGCGACTTGCGCCGTCGCGCTCTGTGATGGCGGCTCAGCCACTGGCTCCCCGGCACTGTCCCGCGCGGCTTGCTCATCCGGCGCTGCATCGGCTTGTGCCGGCTCATCGGCAACGACCGGCGTGCTGGCAACCGCCTCTTGGGGTTTCAAGTCTTGCTCAAGGCGCTTGTCGTCGGAAGTCGTTTCGGCCATGGCCGCGGCGGAGGCAGATAACGGATTATTGCGGTCACCGTTCCGGGAGTCAGGCGCTGGGTCAGCCAGGCCGGCCGATGCCTCGGTATCCGGCTGGGCCGCCGGATCATTTTCAGTCGATTCGACGGATTCGGGATCAGGACGCTGGACGCGTTTGAGCTCCGGACTTGCCACGACGTCTTCCGGGGTGCCTGATTGCGGTTCCGTTGACACGGGGACGGCGTTTGTCACGCTGTCGGGGGCTGATGAATACAACCAGTAAATCACGACGGCAATGGCCAGTGCCGCCACCAGAGCCACCGTGATCACCCAGGCCAAAGGTGAACGCTCACGGGCTTGCGAACCCGCCGAGGCACCCTGCCCCACGTAGGCGGCCGCTGGCCTTTCATTTTTGCGTTGTTGCTCGGCACCGCGCAGGGCATCGTTGAGAAGACTCACAGCCACCTTCCGAAAAACCCGACCCGGTAGGCGCTGTCGGTATCGCGCATGGCCTGCATGACATGCCAGCGGACGACCAGGGCATCACCCCGGCCCCAGGCCGCCAGCAGAGACTTGTGCGCCAGGATATTAACCAGTCGCGGAATGCCGCCGGAGGCTTTGGTAATCAGACGCAGCGCCGCCGGGGCAAAGAGTTCGCCGCCGTTGTAACCTGCCCGGGCCAGGCGGTGGCGCAGGTACTGCGCCACCGAGGCGCGATCCAGGGGGGCCAGATGGTACTGAAAGGTAATGCGCTGCTTGAGCTGGCGCAGGCTGGCCTTGTTCAACAGGACGTTCAGCTCCGGCTGACCAAACAGAACCACCTGCAAAAGCCGGGTATTTTCGGTTTCCAGGTTGGTCAGCAGGCGCAGGGCTTCAATGGTGTTCTCCGGCATGGCCTGGGCTTCGTCGATCACCAGCACCACGCGACGGCCTTTGGCCGCCAGTTCAATCAGCCGGTTGGTCAGGGCCTTGAGAATACGGTGGGTGTTGTCGTTGTCCCCCACCGTCACGCCCAGCTCATCCGCCACGGCTTCGTACAGGTTTTCGGGGGTCAGGCTGGGGTTGGGGATATAAGCCGTGGCGGCTTTTTTATCGAGGGCGTTGAGTAGCAGCCGGCACAACAGGGTCTTGCCGGTGCCGACTTCGCCGGTAATCTTGATAAAGCCCTCACGCTCGCGCAAGGCCACGAGCAACAGCTCAAGAGCCTCGCTGTGGCTTCTGGCTTTCAGGAAATAGCGCGTGTTCGGCGTCAGGGCGAAAGGCGCTTCCTTTAATCCAAAATGGCTTTCGTACATCATTAATCCCGGTACTCGATGGCTCTTTCACCCTGTGGCTTGACGGACTCGGACGACTCAAGCAGCCCCCTCAGAACGCTCATGCGTTCACGACTGGCGGACACATCGTCGTCATAATTCGTCCGGTCAGCGACAATCGGCCTTAACAGAATCACCAGCTCGCTTTTTGTGCTGTCAAACTTGCGCTGGCGGAACAGCTCACCAAACAACGGCAGTTCGCTGAAAAACGGCACCGCGGAGTTGTTGTCTTCGCTGTTGCTCTGCATCAGGCCACCAATCACGACGATCTGTCCGCTTTCGGCCCGGATCACGCTGTCGGTCTCACGCACGGTACTCAGGGCCAGCGGCAGGGACACGTCCTGCCGGCCCACGGTGATCACTTTCTGCTGGTCACTGACTTCGCTGACCGAGGGATGGACATGGAGGGTGATGGTGCCGCTCTCGGCAATTTGCGGCGTCACGTCCAGTGAGATGCCCGAGAAAAAAGGCGTCAGATCCACTGATGTCCGGGTGCTTTCGGCGCCGGCCACGGCGGACTCGTCTTCGTCAAACTCAATGTCAGTGACAAAAAACTCGTCGCTGCCAACCTTGATCACAGCTTTCTGGTTGTTCATCGTGGAGATGCGCGGGCTGGACAGAATCTGGACGTTGCCCTGCCTGCCCAGCAGATCGATCACCCCGGTGAAATCGCCGGTTTCAATGCTGGCGGAAAAGACACCGCCGGCATCGCCGCCGCTCACGGCACGG
>JAGXLV010000002.1:103936-123995 GCA_018334495.1 Oleiphilaceae bacterium | reverse complement strand
CAGTTTCAGAGCGATGAGGATCTGACCCGGCTGGCGGGGGATATTGGCACCACCATCTTTCACCCGGTGGGAACGGCCAGAATGGGAAAGGCTGATGACCCCATGGCGGTGGTGGATTCGCGACTGCGGGTGCGGGGGGTGGCCGGTTTGAGAGTGGTCGATGCGAGCATCATGCCGACCATTACCAGCGGCAACACCAACTCACCCACGCTGATGATCGCCGAGAAAGCGGCGGGCTGGATTCTGGGGGGCTGAGGAAGCGCCCCGAGGCGCTTCCGTGGCATTCAGGCTACCTGAACGCCTCAGCGAATCCGCTAGAGATTCGCTTCGGCATACTCTGCCAGCGCCGAGCGGGGCACCCCCTGCAGGTGGATGTGGCCGCCATGGCGGAAGCCTTTGAAGCGCTCTGTCATGTAGGTCAGGCCTGAGCTCAGGCCGCTCAGGTAGGGCGTGTCAATCTGCGCCAGATTGCCCAGGCAGATGACCTTGGAGCCGGTGCCGGCGCGGGTGATAATGGTCTTGAGCTGGTGCGGGGTCAGGTTCTGGGACTCGTCGATGATGATCAGGCTGTGCTGGAAGCTGCGCCCCCGGATATAGTTCAGGGATTTGAAGTGCAGTGGCACCTTGCTGAGGATGTAGTCGACGCTGGCGGTCATGTTCTCATCGTCTTCGTGCAGGGCTTCCAGGTTATCAACGATGGCGCCCAGCCAGGGCTCCATCTTTTCAGCTTCGGTGCCGGGCAGGAAGCCGATGTCTTCGTCCAGACCCTGGGTGCTTCGGGTTGCGATGATGCGCTTGTACTGTTTGCTGGCCACGGTCATTTCGATACAGGCGGCGAGCGCCAGGATGGTCTTGCCGGAGCCGGCGGAGCCGGTGAGGTTGACCAGGTGAATGTCAGGGTCCAGCAACAGGTGCAGGGCCATTGATTGATAAATGTCCCTGGGTACCAGGCCCCAGACTTCCTCGCCCATCAGTTCCCGGCGGTGCAGGTCCCGCAGGATCAGGCGGTCTTCGCTGACATCCACGACACGCCCGACAAAGCCGTATTCATCCACAACAAACTCATTGAGGTTGAGTTTCGCCAGGTCGCCCTCGCGCTTGAGTATGTGCTCGGTTATGCCCTCGCGCTGCAGTGTTTCGACTTTTTCGATGGTATCCCAGAAGGAATTTTTGTATTCCTTGTAGCCCTGGGGCAGCAAATTGATGTCATCGATCAGCTGGTCGGTCTGGTAATCCTCGGCTTCGACACCAAAGCCGCGGGCCTTGAGCCGCATGTTGATGTCTTTGCTGACCAGGATGATGTCGCGGTCTTCGTGTTTTGCCTGCAGCGCGGCCAGGTTGTTGATGATCTTGTTGTCGTTCAGGTGCTCAGGCAGGCGGTGGCCGCCGTTTTTGTCAACGCTCATCAGAATCGATAGCGTACCGAGGGGCTTGCCCAGGTGGTGCCGCATGATGGGCACGCCGTGTTCGACTTCGCTGGTGCTGGCATCGCCCAGGAGTTTGTCAATCTGGCGAATGGCCTGGCGGCAGTCGGCCGCCACCGACTGTTTGCCGGACTTGAGGCTGTCCAGCTCTTCCAGCACGGTCATCGGAATGATGACATGGTGTTCTTCGAAATTGAGGAGGGCGTTGGGATCGTGAATCAGGACGTTGGTGTCGAGGACATATATTTTTTTTCGACCTTCCTGTGCTCTTGGCATAGGGTTCGATACCTCTCTGGCAGGCGGCTGTTGAATGTGGTTCAGGCTAACAGAGTAAACCCGACTCAGGCATTCCGGGCGACACGCTGTATCAGCGCTTCGTCAGAAATCAGCTTCAGCATATCGGACGTTGTAATAATGCCGGTGATTGTTTCGCTCCGGGTTACGAATATCCGATGCAAATGCTCTCTGATCATGATTTGTGCAATGTCTTTAACGTCGGTCAGTTCATCAACACAAAGCAGGCTGGGGGTCATGATGTCGCGCACTTCTACCGGCACTTTGCCCATTTCTTCGAAAATGGCCATGCGCAGGCGCCGGGCTTCCTTGCGCTCCTCCGGGGTCAGGGTGGCTTGATGAACGCTGCTGCGGCTGGAGGACCAGCGGAATTCGGTGATGTCCTTCAAGGTTGCAATGCCGACGATATTGCCCTCATCGTCGGTCACCGGACTGCCGTTGATCTCATTGTCCGTGAGAAAACGGGCCAGATGTTCCATGGTCCAGGACTGGGGCACGGCCTTGATCCTGGGGGTCATGATTTCATGGGCAAGAACGGTCATGCGCGCAGTCCTGACAGAATGGTTCGCTTAAAGATGGAGCTTAGCGCGTCCTGGTATTGGCGTCATCCCCGGGCAGCCAAACGACCTGCCGAGGCGTTTACTGCTCCGGCAGGGTGACATTCAGTTCCAGCACAGAGCAGTTTTCATTCCGGTCCAGCTCGACCTGCACCATATCATCATCGATATTGACGTATTTGCGGATGACGGCGAGCAATTCGCGCTGGAGTTCCGGCAGGTAGTCAGGCTGCTCACGTTGGCCGCGTTCATGGGCGACAATAATCTGGAGCCGCTCCTTGGCTACGTTGGCGGAGGTGTTTTTCTTGCTCTTGAAGTAATTAAAGAAACTCATCCGTCATCACCCCTTAAACATCCGTGAGAAGAAGCCTTTTTTCTGCGCGGTCATGAAACGATGTTCGCGATCTTCCCCCAGCAGCCTTGCGACGGCATCTTCATAGGCCTGGCCGGCATCGCTGCCGTCTTCCAGGATCACCGGAAGCCCCTGGTTGGAGGCGTTCAGGACCACCTGGGACTCGGGAATGACGCCCAGCAGCGGGATGGCCAGGATTTCTTCCACGTCCATGACGGACAGCATCTCACCTCGTTCAACCCGGTCGGGATTGTAGCGAGTCAGCAGCAGGTGCTCTTTGACCGGGTCCATGCCTTTTTCGGCGCGTCGGGATTTGCTTTGCAAAATACCCAGTATCCGATCCGAGTCCCGCACCGAGGACACTTCCGGGTTGGTGACAACCACGGCTTCATCGGCGTAATAAAGGGCCATGAGGGCGCCGTGTTCAATACCGGCGGGCGAATCGCAAATAATGTAGTCGAACGTTTTGGACAACTCGGTAATGACCCGCTCCACGCCTTCCTGGGTCAGCGCTTCTTTTTCACGGGTCTGGGAGGCGGGCAGGATGTAAAGTTCCTTTACGCGCTTATCGCGAATCAGCGCCTGGTTGAGACTGGCATCGCCCTGGATGACATTGACGAAGTCGTAGACCACGCGGCGCTCACAATTCATGATCAGGTCCAGGTTGCGCAGACCCACGTCGAAATCAATCACGACCGTTTTAAGGCCGCGACGCGCGAGGCCGGTACTGATTGAAGCGCTAGTCGTGGTTTTGCCCACGCCGCCCTTGCCTGAGGTAATGACAATGATTTTAGCCAAGATTTTGCAGTCCTGTTCCTGTGTTCAAATGGATTGTGTTCAGCTTTTGTCCAAGGGGGTGGTGACCAGCACTTGATCCTTGAGTTGAATCTGGACGGCTAACTTCCAGTGCTTGTCCTGAAGATCCTCGGAAATCTTATAATGCCCGGCGATAGACACAAGCTCCGCCTCCAGAGATTGGCAGAATATCCGGGCGTCTTCCAGGCCGTGAACGCCCGCGAGGGCCCGGCCACGAAGCGGCCCGTACACATGAATGTTGCCAGCGGCCAGTACTTCGGCGCCATGCTGTACCGAGGCCAGTATCACCAGATCACCTTCCGGCGCATAGACTTGCTGGCCGGAGCGCACCGGCTGGCTGATCACGCGGGCCGGTGCCGGACTGGTGGCAGTCGCAGCTGCTGGGGCCTCGGTTGCTTCGACAGAGGCGCGCTCACGACCCGCCGGGGCCGGTATCAAAGCCAGGCCGGCGTGTCGGGCCAGGCGGCGGTGATCTTCATCGCCACCCCGGACTCCCACTACATGTATGTTGTGGCGCCGGCAAATACCGATGATCTGGAAGAAGTCGAGCTCGCTGGCGGCGCCCTGGTATTTTTCAAGGCTGACGACCAGCGGGGTATCGCGGAAGAAGCCCGGTGCCTGGCTGATTTTGTCGCGGAGATTGGCCTCGAACGTCTCCGTATCAAAATAATGCAGTTCCAGAGCGGTCATGGGGACGGTCGCGCCCTTGAGGTCGAAACTCTGCCGCACGTCGGTGTCGATGGTGCCGGTCATCCGGGCGTCTCCTGGCCCGCCGGTCTTGGCCGCAGTGCCGGGGCGTCAAAATGAATCCCGGACCAACCCGAGCCCATAAACTGCCTGATATTGCCGTGGCTATCGCCTGTGGCGTCCGCCAGAACGGTCTGGTAGTGCCGCCCGAAACAGCGCAGGGTATCAGATTCGTTCAAGTTGCAGTGCTGTGCCAGGGCGAAGAGTTTGCAGGAGCCTTCATTCTGTCCAGCGGCATTGTGCAGGAGGCCGTTCCGAAACCCGGCAGGCGTGTAGTCAAAATACCGGTCCACCAGCGCCATGGTGTCCTCAAAGTCGGCATGACCACCGCTGAGGGAGGCAAGGTGAATCTGCATGGTTTTGACCAGTGTCATGACTGGGGCCCCGGTTTATGATCTTTCTTGTCGCCGCTCTGGTAGCGTGCTTTCCAGTCGTCGTAAGGCATGCCATAGACTCGTTCCCGGGCCTGGGGGTCGCTGATGTCAAACCCCCTTTCGGCGGCTTCGGCGCGGTACCATTTGGACAGACAGTTACGACAGAACCCGGCCAGATCCATCAGGTCGATGTTCTGGACCTCTGTGTGTTTCTGCAGGTGGGCGACCATGCGGCGAAAGGCCGCGGCTTCAATCTCGGTTTGGTTATTATCGGGTATGTTGACTGTCATAGTGCCTCGTATCCTGATGTGCTCATCTGTGTGTGCAATCCTGACATTCTCAGCATGTTATCGTAAACTGCAAGTCTGTATGCATGTACAGGCGCCAATGTGCCGTCAGATTTATCCCGTAAACTGTCGGCGCGCCCGCCATAATACCGGATGACCATGACTCAGCGTAAGATTATTCATCTTGATTGTGACTGTTTTTACGCCGCTGTCGAAATGCGGGACGACCCTGGCTTGCGGGGTGTGCCGCTGGCGGTGGGTGGCGAAGGTGGCCGTGGCGTGGTGACGACGTGTAATTACCAGGCACGCAAATTCGGTGTGCGCTCGGCCATGCCCGGCGCCGAAGCCCGCCGGCGCTGTCCCGACCTGGTCACTGTGCCGGTGGATATGGCCCGTTACCGGGCAGTGTCGCAACAGGTGATGGCGATTTTCCGTGATCTCACCGACCAGGTCGAGCCTCTGTCGCTGGATGAGGCGTTTCTCGACGTGAGCGAGGTGGACAGTCATCGGGGCAGTGCGACCCTGATGGCCGAATATTTGCGCCAGCGGGTTCGCGAGGAAACCGGTATCACCGTGTCGGCAGGGGTTGCTCCCAACAAGTTTCTGGCCAAGATCGCCAGCGACTGGCAGAAGCCCGACGGGTTGTTCGTGATCCGTCCGGAGGACGTTGCCGGTTTTGTGGAGACTCTGCCGGTGGAGAAGCTCTTCGGCGTGGGCCAGGTGACTGCCGGTAAGTTGCACAGTCTGGGCCTGAGTACCTGCGGTGATTTGCGGCGGGCCGAGCCGACGATGCTGGTGGAGCGTTTTGGCCGCCAGGGGCTGAAACTCTATGAGATGGCGCATGGTGAAGATAACCGACCGGTGGTGGTGACCCGCAACGTTAAATCCATCAGCGTCGAGCGGACTTTTTCCCGGGATCTGCCCGACAAAAGCGCCTGCGATCTGGTGATGGAGGCCCTGGTGGAGGATCTGGGCAGGCGTCTGATGCGCAAAAGCCGCCAGAAACCGATTCACAAGCTGTTCGTCAAGATCCGGTACAGTGATTTTTCCACCCATACATTGGAGCGTGTGCGGGAGCCGGTCCGGGCCCCCCTGACCGCTGATTTTGCGCCTTTGCTGGCCGAACTGATGACGGATACCGAGCGACCGGTGCGGCTGCTGGGCCTGGGTGTACGCTTTCGAAACGACGAGGCGCCGGTCACTCAGCTGCGATTATTTGACTGAACCGCGTAAACCTTATTTATAACGAAAAACGGGAGTTAGCATGGATACACGCAAGTTGGGCCGTACCGATCTGGACGTCAGTCTGATCTGCCTGGGCACCATGACCTGGGGTGAGCAGAACACCGAAACGGAGGCTTTTGAGCAGTTGGACCTGGCCACCTCGGAAGGGGTTAATTTCATCGACGCGGCGGAAATGTATCCAGTACCGCCGCGGGCGGAAACCCAGGGCCTGACTGAAAGCTACCTGGGTAACTGGCTGGCGGCACGGGGCCGGCGTGATGATCTGGTTATTGCTTCGAAGGTCGCCGGGCCCGGTAATGGCCTGACCTACTTGCGTGGCGGACCAAGACTGACAAGAAATCATATAAAGCAGGCCTGCGAGCAAAGCCTGAAGCGTTTGCGCACCGATTATATCGATCTCTACCAGATACATTGGCCCGATCGGCGTGCCAATTTTTTTGGTCAGCTCGGCTACAGTCATGATCCCGAGGAGCAATCGACGCCCATTGAAGAAACCCTGTCGGCACTGAACGAGCTGGTCCGGGAAGGCAAAATCCGGCATGTCGGGATTTCCAATGAAACCCCCTGGGGCACCATGGAGTATCTGCGTCTGGCGGAGCGCGAGGGTGGCCCGCGGATTGCCAGTATTCAAAACCCCTATAATCTGTTGAACCGCACCTTCGAGGTGGGTGGCGCCGAAATCGCCCATCGCGAGCAGGTCGGCTTGCTGGCGTATTCGCCGCTGGCCTTTGGCGCACTCACAGGCAAATACCTGGATGGAGCCCGTCCCGAGGGCGCGCGCCTGACCCGGTACACGCGTTTTCAGCGTTATGCCACGGAGCGGGCGGAGGCTGCTGTCCGGGCGTACGCCGAACTGGCTGTGGAGTTCGGATTGTCGCCCGCCCAGCTGGCGTTGGTCTACGTGAACAGTCGGCCTTTTGTAACCAGCAACATTATTGGTGCCACCCGCCTGGACCAGCTCCGTGAGAACCTGGCATCGGCGAGCCTGACGTTGAGCGCCGATTTGCTCAACCGGATCGAGGCCCTGCACACCGAATTCACCTATCCTTGCCCATGATTCGCTTTGGCCTTCCCGTGACCTGAAGCCCGTCCCCTGACGGGCTTTGTTACAGGCTGAAACACAGGCTAACCGCGCTTTGACAAAACAATGAACGCTTGGTAATCAAGCGTTCATAAATGTGGTGTGAATCACAGTTGAAGTTACATTAATCATTAGACTTCAATGACTGATAACAATAATATCATCGCCACAAAAATGGGTTGGTTTGGTCATGATTATTCGTCTTTTTTTACTTCTGTTAGTGCTTAATATGGTGGCATTCGTGGTTCGTGCCGAAGCCGGTGAGGGGCCGGTGACGGTTGATGATCTTTATCCTCAGGACTTGCCGAAACTTCAGGACCGGATGTCCGGCGATTACGAGGATGACGAGGCCGAAGATGCACTCCTGACCCTGGGGTCGCGTCTTTTGAGCTGGCGTCTCAGCGCCGCGCCGAGACAGAGCCGCGCCTATGCCTCAGACTCAATGCGAGCGGATCATGGCGTCGCACTGATTAACGAAGGGGCTTGTCTGAACCTGCGTTGGAAATTTTAAGCCTCTGCTCACGTGAACCTTCGTTAGCCATTTCTCCTGGCTCCGTTCTCCCCCAAGGCCAGAAGGGAGACTCACTCATACTGCCCCTGCATTGTCTGTTGTTGCCCGCCGTGTGATCATCAAACTTTCAGGTCCCCATTCCACGGAAGGGTTTCCGGTTTTTTTGAGCCATCAATGAAGGGAGGCAGGTATATGGCGGACAGCCCGGCGGCGTTCACTGATCAGGACGCGTGTGTGGACGCAATCATTGAACGGGTGGGCAAGCGGATTGTCATCGGCTTGCCATTGGGGTTGGGCAAGCCCATCCGCCTCGCCAACGCGCTCTACCGGCGGGCCTGTGACGACAGTTCTGTCGAGCTCAGGATACTGACGGCGCTTTCCCTGATGGCGCCGGTCGGCAAATCATCGTTTGAAAAGCGCTTCCTGGAGCCCTTCACTGAGCGGCTGTTCGGCGATATCCCTGAGCTCGCCTACGCGGCCGACGCCTTGAGCGAGCGCTTGCCGGATAACGTCACCGTCTCGGAATTCTTTTTCAGGGCCGGAAGCGCCCTCAAGAACCAGTCCCTGCAGCGCCATTACATTTGCACCAATTACACTCATGCCGCGCGGGATTTGTTGGTTCAGGGCGTTAATGTTGTCGCGCAGATGGTTGCGCCCGGCAGTGAGGATGCGACCGGCTGCTTTAGCCTGAGTTGCAACCCGGATCTTTCTCTTGATCTGATGCGGGAGATGCGATCCGGCGGCTATGACCGGGAGGCTGTAGCCTTTGTCGCAGAGACCAACCGCCAATTGCCCTACATGGGGCGGGATGCGGAAGTAAAAGCGGATGAATTCGACATAGTGTTCGACGACCCCGCCAGCGATTATCCGCTATTTCCAGTGCCGGAGGGGCCGATATCGCCGGCGGACCATCTGATCGGTTTCTATGCCAGCGCGCTCCTGAAGGACGGCGGTACCCTGCAGGTCGGTATAGGTTCCCTGGGGTCGGCGCTGGTTTACAGCGCCATTCTGCGCCATCGGCACAACGAAGAATGGCAACGGTTGCATCGGGACCTGAAAGTCGCCGAACTCTTCCCGGTGACCCGCGATTGTGGTGGCACAGGCCCGTTTGAGCTCGGGCTTTATGGCTGCAGCGAGATGATGATTGATGGCTTTGTGCACCTGATGAACGCCGGCATTCTCAAGCGTGAGGTGTACGACAATGCCGATCTACAGACGCTGATTAATGCCGGACTCATCGGGCCGGAGCTGAGCATTGAGACCCTGGACGTTCTGCGCCAGTACGATCTGATTGAATCTCCCCTGCGGGCGAGAGACGTCAGCTGGCTCCAGCAATACGGTATTCTCGACCCGGCCCTGGTGCTTCGTGGCGGCAGGCTGTCCCTGGGCGAAAAAGCCTTGAGCCCCGATCTGGACGACCCGGATTCCCGTGAGCAGCTTGAAGCCGTCGCCCTGGGCGGGAAGCTGACGGGCGGTGTGACACTCCATGGCGGTTTTTATCTGGGGCCGGACAAGTTTTACCAGCAATTACGTGATCTGTCGCCAGAAGAGCGAAGCCGGATCTGCATGACCAGCGTCAATTTCATTAATCACCTTTACGACCACCCGTTTGGTGACCAGCGACTGAAAGCCGCCCAACGTTGCCATAGCCGCTTTGTTAACTCCACCATGATGCACACGCTGAGCGGTGCCGCGGTCTCGGATGGTTTTGAGGATGGCCGCGTGCTCAGTGGTGTTGGCGGCCAATATAACTTTGTGGCCATGGCTCATGAACTGCCGGGTGCCCGGTCCATTCTTACCCTGCGCAGCACCCGGACCAGCGGTGGCAAAGCGGTGTCCAACATTGTGTTCAATTACGGTCATTGCACCATACCCCGGCAATTGCGGGATGTCGTAGTGACCGAGTACGGCATTGCCGATTTACGGGGTCAGCCGGATGAGGCGGTTTATCTGGCATTGATTCGAATCGCCGATTCACGCTTCCAGCAAGGCCTGCTGCGCAAAGCCCAGGACAGCGGGAAGGTGGCCAGGCACTTTCGTTTGCCCGAGGAGTGGCGGCAGAACACGCCGGAGGCCGTGAAAAAAGCGCTCAAGCAGGCCGGCCATGAGAGATTTCCGGCCTTCCCGTTCGGCAGTTCCTTTACGCCGGAAGAGCTGACTCTGGGTGAGGCGTTGCAGGCACTCAAGACCGCAACGGCCACGCGCCGTGGTAAACTGGTAACCTTGGTGCGAGCGCTGGGCGTTCGCACCGATGATCCGACCCTGCAGCCTTTGCTTGAACGCATGTCACTGGCACACCCGTCCGATTTGCGCGAACGGATAGACCAGCGCCTGCTCATTTACGGGCTGCACCAAGTCAAACCATCGCACTAGGGAGTTTTTCCAGGTAATGCAAAGACAGGCTGTCTACACCGTTCACTATCGACTCAAGAATCGCGCGGGTGAAGTCATTGACTCCTCCGAAGGAGGTGAGCCGCTGACGTTCATGCAGGGTTCCGAGGGCGTGATCAAAGGCATTCAGGAAGCGGTTCGCGGACGCGGCCCCGGCGATTGCCTGGAGGTTACGGTTCCACCCGACATGGCCTATGGCGAACATAATCCGGAATTTGTCCGTAAAGTCCCGCGGTCGGCTTTTGAAGGCGTCGAAAATTTGCACGTTGGCATGAAATTCCAGACCAATACTGGCGAGGAGGCCCAGGTGGTTAAAATTGTCGCAATTGATGGCAACCTGGTAAGAGTCGATGCCAACCATCCACTGGCCGGTTTCACCCTGTATTTTGACCTTGAGATTATCCGCGTGCGGGAGGCTACTGAGGAGGACATGGCGTTATTGGGTCCCGGGGCAGGCACCTGAGGCTGCCGTTACAGTGGCAATCGCGATCAGTGAATATATCAGCCAGGGCAACAGCTTGGGCCTCAAGCTGACAGGGGTTTGTTAACAGCCTTTATAATTGCTGTAACACAAAGTTACCTGTATCGTGATTTGCATGGACAGTAAAAAAGCGTTCCGGTTGTTTCACTGGTAGCAAGCCGTAATGATGATGGATCAAGTACTTATACCTGATCGTGGGCCAGGCGACCGGTCGTTATTGAGGCTGCCTGGAACCGTGTAACCAAATCAGAGATAAATGGCGTGGAACAAACAAACGAAGGTTGGCGTATTCTCATCGTCGAAGACGATGAAAGACTGGCGGATCTGACCCGTGAGTACCTTGAAGGTAACGGGCTGAGGGTCAGCGTGGAGCCTAACGGCGGTCAGGCGGTTGAGCGAATCAAAAGCGAGCAGCCTGATCTGGTTGTGTTGGACCTGATGCTGCCCGGAGAAGACGGCTTGTCCATCTGCCGCCGGGCGAGGCAGTTTTATTCCGGTCCGATCATTATGCTGACGGCGCGCACGGAAGACCTGGATCAGGTGCTGGGCCTGGAGATGGGCGCGGATGATTACGTCGGCAAGCCTGTCAAACCGAGAGTCTTGCTGGCCAGGATTCGGGCGCTATTGCGCCGAACTGCGGAAGCGCCGTCTGCGGAGGCGCAGGCACAAAACCGAGAGGAGCCGGCGCGACTCCAGTTCAATGATCTGGTGATTGATCGCGCCATGCGTGAAGCCTGGCTGAATAACGAGAGCATTGACCTGACCAGTGCCGAGTTTGACCTGCTCTGGTTGCTGGCCAGCAACGCCGGGCGAGTGTTGAGTCGGGAAGAAATATTCACCGCCCTTCGCGGAATCGAATATGATGGTCAGGACCGTTCGATTGACGTGCGGGTTTCCCGCATCCGCCCCAAGATCGGGGATGACCCGGTACACCCCCGCAGAATCAAGACGGTTCGCAGCAAAGGCTACCTGTTTGTGAAGGAAGCCTGAAACCCTCCGCTTCTGGCGCCTTGCCATGAGTAGGCGCCGGCCCCAGGCTTAGCTTATGCCTCGAAAGTTATTCGTTAAATTATTCCCGCCCCTTGTCGGTCTGGTACTGGTTATTGCTCTGGTCAGCGCACTGGTTTTTTCGGGATTGAATAGGGTTCGGCTCCAGGTCTGGCAAGAACAGGTTTCCGGGCCCTTTCTGCACTGGCTGGCCTCAGTGCCGAACCCGCAAGCCCATTACCACTGGCTGGATTCACTTTATGATTTCCAGTCGGCGCCCCCGGATGCCCTGGCGCTCTCGCCGGTCACCCGGGAGCGTCTGGCCTATGGTCATGTTGTGGCTCAGGAAACCAGCGTCGGAACCGAGCTTATGGTCGTGGCCGGTGATCAGGTGCTGGTTATCGAGTTCAGCAACCACTACCGGGACCTGTCCGAATCCATCGCGCTGACAACACTGTTTCATCTTAATGCAAGCCAGTCGATTGCCGAACGGGAGCAGTTCATGGCGAGGCTGTCGGAGGCGCTCAGGGTTCCGATAACAACACTGAGCAACTCCGGGCAATTGCCTCCGGACGATGTGCTTGAGCGGGTGGCGGACCGGGGCCTGGCTTTCTATCAGCCGCCGGGCGAGGGTCGTGGTCAGGTACTGTTGCGCCTGTCTGATGGCAGTCTGATTCACTTGGGCATGCCTTCGCCATTCGACCCCTGGGCGTGGCCCGTACTTTTGTTGCTGGGGGCATTCATTGCCGGCGTGCTGGCGATCGGCCTGCTCCTGCTGGTTCGTGCCCTGGATCATAACCTACGGGCGGTGGAGTCGGTTTCGACGCGGATTGCGCGGGGCGAAATGGATGCCCGGGTCGATACGTCGGACCGACGCACTGTGCCGGATCTGGCGCGGGCGTTCAATGTCATGGCGGACCATATCCAGCGCCTTGTCGATGTCCAACGCGAAATGATCCATGCCGTATCCCATGAGCTGAGGACACCGGTTGCGCGTATACGGTTCGGTGTTCAAATGGTCGAAGACAGCGAGGACCCGGCGACTCTGCATAAGCAGCTGGAGGGTATTGACGGCGATATCCAGGAGCTGGATGAGCTTATCGACGAAATACTGACCTACGCCCGACTGGAGCAGGGCGGACCGGTGTTCGCGTTGCAGGAGTGTTCGATGGCCGATCTCGTGCATCAGGTTAAAGCGGAACAGCAAGTGGTTCACGCCAATGTGGAAATCGATGTGGAAATCCCTGAGTCCAGCCAACACGACAGTGCCTCGGATGTGGAGCCGCGCTACATGCACCGCGCCTTGCAAAATCTTGTCGGGAACGCTGCGCGACACGCCAGCAAAAAGGTACTGGTGACCTGCTGTTGTGATGAGGAGACCTGCCGGCTGGATGTTGAGGACGATGGCCCGGGTATCCCGGAGAAAGACTGGGAAAAAGTGTTTGTCGCGTTTTCACGACTTGATGACAGCCGCACACGTACTTCAGGGGGGTACGGACTTGGTCTGTCAATCGTACGCCGTATACTGTTCTGGCATGGTGGTCAGGCTTTCATAAGCCAGAGCGAGACATTGGGTGGTGCGCGTTTCAGCCTTGTCTGGCCCCGCAAACAGCCGAATGGCAATGTCGTCTGAGCGCCGCTTTCAGTGTGTATTTTGATCCTCGGCGTCGGTGGCAACGATCAATTCAATACCCGCGTCTTTGATATGGTTGCGCAATGCTTGATTGGGCTGACAATCGGTGAACAGGTGAGTGGCCTGGGAAATATGGCCTAGCCTGACCATGGCATTTCGGCCCACTTTACTGTGGTCTGCGGCAAGGTAGATATTGCGGCTGTTTTCGATAATGGCCTGTGCCACCTGCACTTCCTGGTAATCAAAGTCCAGCAGTTCCCCCTCGCTATCGATGCCGCTGATGCCAATGATGGCAATGTCGACTTTGAACTGGCGGACGAAATCCAGGGTGGCTTCACCCATGACGCCGCCATCCCGGTTCCGCACCACACCACCGGCAATAATCACGCGGAAATCATCACGGCTGCTGAGAATGCTGGCTACGTGAAGGTTATTGGTGATGACTGTCAGACCGGCCTTCTCAAGCAACGCCTTGGCAATGGTCTCTGTTGTGGTGCCAATGTTGATGAACAGTGAGCTGTTATCCGGAACCCAGTTTTTCACCGCCTGAGCGATACGTTTCTTTTCCTCAAGGTGGTGGATCTGGCGTTCGGCATAGGTCAGGTTGGTGGTGCTCGTGGTGGGCATGCCGGCGCCGCCATGGTACCTGCGGAGCTGGCCGAGCTTGTCAAGGTTATTGATGTCCCGGCGAATGGTTTGCGGCGTGACTCCGAAATGGTCGGCCAAGCCTTCGATGGTTTTGAAGCCTTGTTCGCGTACCAGCTCAATAATATGTTTCTGGCGTATAGAATTCGCCATAAGGATTCCATTTTTGTGGCGTTGTTGAATCTCGCCCTGTTGTTTTTATTAAGCCTGTAAAGAGTCTAATTTTCCTTTGCGAAAACATAAAGACAAAAATGGACTTTTTTGAAAATACGGCCCTTAAATTGCTTTAAAAGGCGGTTTTTTCGCAGTGAATGACTTTGTGGCAGGTTCGGGAGATCGGCTCAGGCCCGCGGAAAGGCGATAAGATGGTCGGCTTCAACACGTATCGGCACCTGTTCGCCAAGATGAAAGTCCAGATGGCTTCGAAACAATGCCTCAAATTCGGTGTCCTCGGAAATGCGGAATCGGTAAAGGGTAGACGTGCCCGCGAAGGTTTTTTCAATAACTCGGGGTTTCAGGTTGGAATCGGGGTCGTGGACAATGTCATCGGGGCGAATGAGCACATCGAGCAGGGTTCCTTCCGGCCAGGGATAAGCGCGATTGCCTTTTAACAGGCCCAGTTCCGAATTGATGGTGTCCGGCCCAACCGCAGTGCCGGGAATGAAGCCGCCCTGGCCAACGAAGCCTGCCACAAAGCGGTTGGCAGGTTCATGGTAAAGGTTGTAGGGCACATCCCACTGCTGAATCTGGCCGTCCTTCAACACGGCGACCTGATCGCACATGGCAAAAGCTTCCTGT
Source organism: Oleiphilaceae bacterium (assembly GCA_018334495.1). GTDB lineage: Bacteria > Pseudomonadota > Gammaproteobacteria > Pseudomonadales > Oleiphilaceae > Marinobacter. The sequence goes on along the minus strand of JAGXLV010000002.1, from coordinate 109,372 downwards.
TGATCATGAGTCACCAGAATAGCGCTGATGCCGAGGGACTTCAGAATGTCCCGGACATCGAGGCTCAGGCGCCGTCGCAGATCGGCGTCCAGGTTCGAAAAGGGTTCGTCAAGCAGGATGAGGGTGGGCTCGGGCGCCAACGCCCGCGCCAGGGCCACGCGCTGCTGTTGCCCGCCGGAGAGTTCATGGGGGTAGGCACGAGCCAGGTCTTGCAAGTGCACCAGCTTAAGCAGTTCTTCGACTTTTTGCTCTCTGTCGGCCTTTCTTTGATGACGCAGGCCAAAACCCACGTTGTCGGCAATGTTGAGGTGGGGAAAAAGGGCATAATCCTGGAATACCATGCCTATTCTGCGCTTTTCCGGGGCCATGGTACGGCCAGGCAGACTTATGAGGGAGGATTCCAGTCGAATTTCGCCAGAGGTGATCGAGAGAAATCCCGCCAGCGCTCTTAATATTGTGCTTTTGCCGCAACCGCTGGGGCCAAGCAGGCAGCCAATGTCGCCTGATCCCAGAGCAAAACTGACGTCTTTGACGACAGGCCCGTCACCGTAACCGCAGCACAGGTTGTTAACCTCCAGCAGCCAGTTGTTGGATAGCGCATCATTATGATTCATGGGGCGTTCAGCTTAATTGACCGAGGATAAGAAATTCCAGCAGGGCTTTTTGGGCATGAAGGCGGTTTTCCGCCTCGTCCCAAACCACGGATCTGCTGTGGTCGAGCATGTCGTGGGATATTTCCTCGCCCCGATGAGCGGGCAAACAATGCATCAGCAGCGCATCCTTATGGGCTAACGCCATCAGCTCCGGGTTGACCTGATAATCGGCAAACGCGAGTGCCCTGGCGGCCTGCTCCTCCTCCTGGCCCATGGAGGCCCAGACGTCAGTTACAAGCAGGTCGGAGTTTCGCGCCGCTTCTTTGGGGTCATGTATGACTGTGACCCTGTCACTGGCGCCTGCCAGCAGCTCGGCGTTGGGTTCGAAGCCTGGCGGGCAGGCCACCCGTAGCTGGAAGTCAAACAGGCGCGCAGCGTTTATGTAGGAGTTGCACATGTTGTTGCCGTCACCGATCCAGGTAACCGTTGCGCCCTGAATGCTGCCTCTGTGTTCCCGGTAGGTCTGCATATCCGCCAGCAGTTGGCATGGATGATAGTCATCCGTCAGGGCATTGATCACGGGTACTGCGGCGGCTGCTGCGAACCGGGTAAGCACCTGGTGATCGAAGGTCCGGATCATGACGGCGTCCACCATGCTGCCAATCACTCGTGACGAGTCTTCGATGGGTTCGCCCCGGCCAAGCTGGGTATCCCGGGGCGAAAGGAAGAGAGCGGCACCGCCAAGTTGTGTCATGCCAGCTTCAAAGGAGACACGCGTTCGCGTCGAAGACTTCTCGAAGATCATGGCCAGGACACGGTTTTTGAGGGTGTCCCTGGTTTCTCCATTACGCCAGCTGTGTTTCACTTTGCTGGCATGATCAAGAACCTGATTGAGTTCTGACGGCGATAAGTCATTCAAGGTCAGGAAATGTCTAACTGCCATAACGATAGCCTTTCTTTGGATAGACGGTCGGCGATGGATTCGGGTTTAAAGCCAAAGACGGCTTCAGTGCCTGGTCATTTCATTGTCAGGCGATGGCGGAACACGGGGTTCCAGGCGATCATCGCCAGCGTAGAGTTTTATGACTTTTACCACCTGTTCCACCATGTAATCGGCCTCGTCGTCACTTAATGTAAGTGGGGGCAGGAGCCGGATTACGTTCTGCGATGTTACGTTCAGCAATAACCCCTGGGTTTTGGCTAAAGGCACCAGTTCAGGGCAACCCGAGTTCATTTCAATACCAATCATCAGGCCCAGGCCGCGAATGTCGCGTATATAATGAGTGCCGGCAAATGCCGTTTTAAGCTGGGACATGATGCGCGCGCCCAGATCGCTGGCACGCTCCATGAGCTTGTCCTGGCGCAGTGTGGCCAGTACCGCGAGTGCGGCGGCGCAGGCGAGGGCGTTACCGCCAAATGTGGAGCCGTGATGGCCGGGCTGGAACGTGCGCGCAGCCTCGCCGCGAGCCAGGCAGGCGCCTATGGGAAAGCCATTGCCAAGCCCTTTGGCGGTTGTGACCACGTCCGGCAGGATGTCGAAATGCTGGTAAGCGAAGAAGCGTCCGCTGCGGCCGTTGCCGGTCTGGACTTCATCCAGCATCATCAACCAGTTGTGACGATCACACATGGCCCTGACGCCCCGCAACCAGTCGGCGTCAGCCGGGACCACGCCACCCTCGCCCTGCACCGGTTCCAGCAGCACGGCGGTTATGTCCGGGTTGTTTGCCGCCAGCGCTTCGATTGATGCGAGGTCGTTAAAAGGAACGTGAATGAAGCCGCTCACCAGGGGCGCAAAGCCGGTCTGGACCTTGTGGTTGCCGGTCGCTGTCAGAGTGGCCAGGGTGCGGCCATGGAAAGAGCCTTCCATCACAATAATGGTCGGCGACTTTTTGCCCCGATTGTGGCCGTAAAGCCGGGCAAGCTTGATGGCGGCCTCGTTAGCTTCGGCGCCGGAATTGGCCAGAAAAACGCCATCCATTCCCGATAGGTCACAGAGTTCCCTGGCAAGCTGGTGCTGCACGCGGGTATGGAAAAGGTTGGAGCAATGCAGCAGTTTCTCGGATTGCTGACGGATGGCCGCACTGATGGCTGGATGTGAGTGCCCCAAACCGCACACAGCGATGCCTGAAAACGTGTCGAAGTAACGTCGCCCTTCTGTATCGAACAGCCAGGGCCCTCGCCCATGATCAAACATGATGGGCAGTCGTCCGTAGGTGTTAAGCAGCGGTGGCTCCGCCATGATGGGTCCCTGTTAAGCTATTGGTGCCGGAACTTGCCGCCTGCAAGCCTTGTCCCGCTATAATTCTTATAGGATAAGACTCACCCGACCATTGAGTCGCATGGGTCAAATATGGGGGCAGGGCGGCATTGAATGCCCAGGCATTGGGCAAGTGGATAAGTCTAGCGGTTAACCCTTATGATAACAATGCAGGGTCAGGTGCCGAGACACTTGGTGCCGCTTTGTCTGGGTGTGTACAATGGCACTAATGACAAAGGTCAGCCAAAGAAATGTCCCAGGTAGCCATGCTGTTCGTTGCAACGTTGTGAATGAAGCCCGGCATGCCTACCGATAACAGAGGTTATAAGTTTATGGATATCAACGAAACGATCAAGGGTCAGTTGCAGGACAATCCTGTCATTATCTACATGAAGGGCTCTCCTGAAGCGCCGCAGTGCGGTTTTTCCTCAAAAACCGTTCAGGCTGTGATGGCCTGTGGTGAACGCTTTGCGTATGTCAATATTCTGGACAACCAGGAGTTGCGGGAAAGCCTGAAGGTTTATTCAAACTGGCCCACTTATCCCCAGCTGTATGTCGGTGGTGAGCTGGTGGGCGGATGCGACATCGTGGCGGAGCTCTCAGAGAGCGGAGAGCTTGCGGAAATGGTAAAAGTTGCGGTCAGTAAAGCGGAAGCCTGATGAGGGGCGGCCATTGCGGTGGCCGCTTATCCTTTCCTGATTTTATCCTTCCTCAAGCCGTTTCCAGTTGTTATGCCGTCTTTCGGCGCAAATCCCCCATGACGGCACCCAAAGCCCGATCGAAAAGGGGATTCTGCTGGAGCATCACCAGACGTTCGTTTTTTATGTCATGGGCCAGCTGAGTGCGGGACTTTTCAATAACTTTTAGTCCCATCCGATTGACGAAGACAAAGCAATCCGCTTCTTCGATGACAGCGGACAGCTTGCAGCGGAAACGGCTGCCATTGACCAGTTTGAACTCAACCCAGTGACCGACCTCGATGTTGGCGATCAGCCCGATATATTGTCCAATACCGATGTCTTCCAATTCCTGGAGTTGGCGGTTCTGGGCGGGTGTGGCAGCGTCGCCGACAGTTTGCGCCGGCTCGGTTACCGGAGTTCGGGCGCCCTCCGTCCGGGGCTGCGCATGGGCGTGGAAAGCCTCGGTTAATTCGCGCTTCACTTTTATCATCATGTCGTCAAGGCGGGCGGAGTTGTAGGAGACCTCCTGTAATCCTGCCTGCAAGGATTTCAACAGCGCCGGTACCAGGCGTACCCACTGATCCCTTTCCTTACCGTCCATGTGGGGCTGAAGGCACCAGATTAAATCCTCGACCACACGGACGGTTGGGCACCAGCGGTGCTCGACCTCATCGCGCAAATAAGCCAGGAACATAACCCGGCTCCAGCCGTTGAGCAGGATGTCGCGAACAGAGTCCGGAACTTCATGTTGCGACACCTTTTCCTGCAGCAGCTGGTCCACTGTCTCTTGTGCTTTGCGGGATTTGATCCGGCCTCGCTCGGACTCTCGCGTGCGCTGTTCCAACAAAGCGGCTTTGCGATTCTCCTGTGACTGGAACTGTTCAAATTCGTCAAATAACGCCTCAAACAACGCGATGTCCCCGTCGAATTCGTTAGCAACCCTTTGTGCGATGTGATGGATCTGGTCGTACAGCTTGTCCTGACTCTTTTCTGTACTGTCGCTCCAGCCGATACCGGCCCGGGCGAGAGCATTCAGCAGTTTTCGTGCTGGGTGATCGGCCCTGCTGAAAAACGAGCGGTCCTTGATCACAACCTTGAGGATGGGGATCTGAAGGCGGCTTATCAGCACTTGAATGGGTGCTGACAAGTTATCGTCATTCAGAATAAAGTCGAAAAGCATGGAGACGAGATTGATTAAATCCTCATCCATTTCAGTCAGGGCCGGTTTTCGGTCACCCGCGGATTGTGCCGCGGTGATGAGCTGTTCGACCACTTCGAGGGCATTGATTATTACCGGCTCGCCGGCGCTCAGGTCGTCCAGGTTGCCGGTTTGCTCCGCAGGAAACTGGTCCAGAAGCTGACTCAGTTCAGCGCCGCTGATCAGGTGCAAGTCCGGGTTGCGGAAGCGTGGAAGCTGGGCGTCATCCTGCTTTCGCTGACGAGCCAGCAATTTGTGAATATGATCAAAAAGGGCGGATTCGGAGCGCCCCTCAGCCTGTGAGCCGGTTCTCCTGGTTTGATTTCCGTCGTTCGGTTGAGCCGGTGAGCCACGTTCAATCTGCGCCCCGACCTTGCCACGGTAGCGGAAATCCGGAATGACACCCGCCTGGATTAACGCCCGGTTGGCTTCGTCCAGCAGTATGCCGAGATTGGAGACAACATACCGATCAAACTGTTTCAGTACGATCAGCCGTTCCCTTATCTGTATTTCCAGTGTCTGGCTGACTTCCACAAAAGCCCCGCAGAGGTGTTCCGGCGCCATGGGGTTGACCGGTCTGGCGTCGCTTGCCTCCGGGTAAATGTGACTGAAGCGCGCCTGCAACTGAATCAGCGGCCCCTCAAAATAAGCCCGTGATTTGGTCACCATTGAATTGACCGCAATCTGCTCCTCGAATTCATCATCACG
>JAGXLV010000002.1:0-103381 GCA_018334495.1 Oleiphilaceae bacterium | reverse complement strand
CGTTTTTTCCGGCGTGGTTTGGGGTGAACAATAGCTGCTTTGACGACATTATCCTTGATTTGCAGGACCTCCACCCGGTGCCCCGACACCTTGAGGCACACGTTGGTTTCGGGAATGTTTTCCAGTTCCTGGGTAATCAGGCCGTTCAGGGTTTTGGGGCCATCGGTGGGCAGTTTCCAGCCCAGGGTCTTGTTGATGGTTCTGACCGCCGCCGCGCCGTCAATAATGAAGGTGCCGTCTTTTTGCGGAATCACATCAGGGCTGGTGGCGGCATAGTCAGTGGTGAATTCGCCCACAATCTCTTCCAGGATATCTTCCAGGGTGGCGATGCCCATGACGTCGCCGTATTCATCCACGACAATGCCAATGCGACGTTTGGCCGTTTGAAAGTTCACCAGTTGGGTATTCAATGGCGTGCTTTCGGGGATAAAGAAGGGCTCACGACACAGTTGCAGGATCATGGCTTTGGTTATTTCGTCGTGCAGGAGCAGTTTGGAAGTATTACGCAGGTGAAGCATCCCCTGGATGTTATTGATGTCACCCTTGAAAACGGGAATCCGCGTATGCTGGCTGGTCCGCATTTGCCTGATGATTGCGTCAATGTCATCGTCAAGGTCAATGCCAACGACCTCGTTGCGCGGCACCATAATGTCGTTAACAGTCACTTTTTCCAGATCCAGGATGCTGACAAGCATGTCCTTGTGCCTGCTGGGTATCAGTGCGCCAGCCTCGTTGACGAGGGTTCGCAGTTCCTCCCGGCTCAGGTGATCCTGTTCGGTGTCGGTCGCGGAGGCGCCGATAAGCTTGAGTATTATCCCGGTGAACAGGTTGACAAACCAGACAAGCGGCCACAAAACCTTCAAAAGGGGGCCGTAGATGTAGCTGGCTGGGAACGCGATTTTCTCCGGGAACAGCGCCGCAAGGGTTTTTGGCGTTACTTCCGCGAAGATCAGAATGACAACCGTGAGCGACACCGTGGCGATGGCAATGCCAGCGTCCCCCCAGATCCGGATAGCAATCACCGTGGCGATGGCCGAGGCCAGGATATTGACGAAGTTATTGCCGATCAGAATGACACCGATCAATTGATCCGTGCGCTTGAGCAGGTTATTGGCGCGTTGCGCGCCTTTGTGACCGGTTTTTGCGAGATGCTTCAGGCGGTACCGATTCAGGGACATCATGCCCGTTTCCGAGCTGGAGAAGAATGCGGACAGAATGATGAGTCCTACCAGCACAGTGAACAGCACTGTCAGCGATGCCTCGTTCAAGAAAACAAGTCCTTTATCCGTGGGTACGTGAGAAACCTAGGGCTATCGGCCACATGTGTCAATGCTGGCGCCGGCGGGGCTGATTCGGAAAACGGAAGAATCAGCCCCCCTGCTTGAAAAGCAGCTCCAGCACGAATTTGCTGCCAAAGAAGCCAATCATCAGGAGCAGGCAGCCGGCCAGAGTCCATCGGCTTGCGGTTACACCGCGCCAACCCTGGGCGTAGCGGCCAATCAGTAGCCCTACAAAAACCGCCCAGGAGATGAGTGAAAACAGTGTCTTGTGGGCCAGATGTTGGGCAAAGAGGTCATTCACGAACAAAGCGCCGGTGACAATGGCTAGCGTCAGCAGGATGACGCCGGCCCAGACCAGTTCAAAAAGTAGGGATTCCATGGTCTGCAAGGGCGGGAGGTTTCGCACAAGAAGGCTGTTGTAGTTATGTTTGAGCTGTCGGTTCTGCACATACAGCAGCAGCGCCTGAACGGCGGCCAGCGTGAAAAGGCTGTAGGCCGTGACGGACAGCGCGATATGGGAGAGCAGTCCCCAGTTATCCGGTGATATGAAGCGCGGTGGAGCCGAAAAAATAAGCGTAAAAATAATGCTGAGGCCAGCCATCGGGTAGATGACCAGAAAAAGATTTTGTACGGGTTTGCGCAGATTGAGAGCCAGCAACAGAGCCACGATTAGCCAGGCAATAAGAACGGCGCTTTGAAAAAAACCCAGATTCAAGGCACCCTGCGCCCGTATGGTTTCCCATATCAGGGCGCCATGACTGATTAACGCCAGAATGCCGATAAGCGTTATTACGGCATTGCTGGTATGGACCTTGCCACGGAAACTGAGTGCTTGTAGCGCGGTTCCGATGCTGTAGAGAAAAAGTGTGGTGACCGCGAGAATCAGGGTTCCCATGACATCCTTTAAGTCAAGTTGCAGTTTTCATGATCATGCAGGCCCGGTGAATTGACCGGCCCGGTCGTTTCAAAGCGCCAGTCTGGGTATAATGTCGTGATAGTGCAACCGGAATCAACCGGTTCCGTCACCATCAGGGAGTGCTGAATAACGCCATGTTTGAGAACCTGACCGACCGACTTTCCGGGAGTCTGAAAAAAATTTCAGGCCAGGCCCGGCTTACCGACGACAATATAAAGGAAACGCTGCGGGAAGTCCGCATGGCGTTGTTGGAGGCGGATGTCGCCTTGCCCGTTGTCAAAGCCTTTATCGAAGGCGTTCGGGAGCGCGCCATTGGCCAGGAAGTCAAGCGTAGCCTGACCCCCGGGCAGGTTTTTGTCCGAGTGGTCCAGGAGGAGCTTGAGCGGGTTATGGGCTCAGGCGCCGAGAAGCTTAACCTGGCTGTTCGGCCGCCGGCCGTCATCATGATGGCGGGCCTTCAGGGCGCGGGTAAAACCACCACGGTAGCCAAGCTTGCGCGTTATCTGAAAGAGCGCGAGAAAAAATCGGTACTGGTGGTCAGCGCCGACGTCTATCGCCCTGCCGCAATCCGCCAACTGGAAACGCTGGCCAATGAGGTCGGTGTTAATTTTCATCCCAGCACAGCGGATCAGGATCCTGTTGCCATCGCCGAGGGGGCGATGGATGCCGCCCGCAAGAAACACATTGATGTCGTCATTCTGGACACCGCCGGCCGGCTTAATATCGATGAGCAGATGATGGATGAGATAGGGCGGCTTCATAAGGCCGTCAATCCCACGGAAACGCTGTTCGTTGTCGACGCCATGACGGGTCAGGATGCGGCCAATACCGCCAAGGCCTTCAGTGATGCTCTGCCGCTCACCGGCGTGGTGCTCACCAAGACGGATGGTGACGCTCGCGGTGGCGCGGCCCTGTCGGTTCGCCATATTACCGGCAAGCCCATCAAGTTCCTGGGTGTCGGCGAAAAAGTCGACGCCCTGGAGCCGTTTCATCCGGATCGCGTGGCCTCGCGGATTCTGGGCATGGGCGATGTGCTTTCTCTTATTGAAGAGGCTGAGCGCACCATTGATAAAAAGAAGGCGGATAAGCTTTCCCGCAAGATCAAGAAAGGTAAAAGTTTCGATCTGGAAGACTTCCGCGACCAGCTTCAGCAGATGAAAAGTATGGGCGGTGTTGGCGGCTTGCTGGACAAATTGCCCGGCATGGGCCAGATGGCTCAGGCCGCCCAGTCGCAGGTCAACGATAAAAGCATGGGGCAACTGGAGGCGATCATCTGTTCCATGACGCCCAAAGAGCGCCGTTATCCCGATGTAATCAACAACTCGCGCAAGCGGCGTATAGCCGGAGGGTCGGGCGCCCAGATCCAGGATGTCAACCGGCTGCTCAAGCAGCACAAGCAAATGCAGAAGATGATGAAGAAATTTGGCAAGAAGGGCGGAATGGCCAACATGATGCGCGGAATGCAGGGTATGATGCCGCCCGGAGGCGGTGGCAAGCCGCCTTTTGGCGGTATGTAGAAGTACCGGCAGATTCGCTGTTTTCTTCGGCGCCGTTTTAGCATAGAATGGCGCCCCTTTCGAGTATAGGTATTTGCGCCGGCCAATGTATGGCGGAGCAAATCGTACAAAGTTCGTACAACAAACAGGATAATGGTCGAAAATGGTAATAATCCGTTTGGCTCGTGGTGGCTCCAAAAAGCGCCCGTTCTATCATTTGACAGTCACCGACAGCCGCAAAGCGCGCGACGGTCGGTTTATTGAGCGCGTTGGTTTTTTCAACCCGCTTGCCCAGGGTCAGGAAGAGCGTCTTCGCCTTGATCGTGACCGCATTGATTTCTGGGTGGGCCAGGGTGCCCAGACCAGTGAGCGTGTGGGCCAGTTGCTGAAAGGCGCGGCGGTAGCAGAGTAACCTTGCAGAACAGATTTGTCATAACCGGGGCAAGGCCATGACACGGCGCTCTCAGGAAACTGTGGTAGGCCGTATCACCGCGGTTTTTGGCATTAAAGGCTGGTTGAAGGTGTATTCTTACACTGATCCCCTGGATGGTATTCTAGGATACCGGAACTGGACGGCCGTGTTTGAGGGTAAGCGAGTACCGCTTAAACTCGAGGAAGGCCGCAGGCATGGTCCGGGTATCGTCGTGAAGCTCAAAGGCATTGATGATCGCAACATTGCGATGACTTACTGCGGGGCCGACATTGTCGTTCCAACCACAGACCTGCCGGCCTTGCCGGAGGGTGAGTTTTACTGGCATCAGCTTGAAGGCTTGCGGGTAGAAACACTTGATGGTCAGGAGCTTGGCAGCGTCAGCCACTTGATTGAAACGGGTTCCAACGACGTGCTGGTCGTTCAGTCTACCGAGACTTCCATAGATCAGCGGGAGCGACTGATTCCTTATCTGCCGGAAGACGCGGTGAGCCGGGTCGATCTTGCCGAGGGTTTGCTCCTGGTGGATTGGGACCCGGAGTACTAGGCAGTGTGGATCGGAGCGGTTAGCCTGTTTCCAGAGATGTTCAGTGCCGTCACGGAGGTTGGCGTCACGGGCAGGGCCGTTCGCAACGGTTTGGTGACATTCGAGAGCTGGAATCCAAGAGATTTTGCTCACGACCGGCATCGTACTGTGGACGACAGGCCCTACGGCGGCGGCCCCGGGATGCTCATGAAGATACAACCGCTGCGGGATGCGATTCATGCCGCCAAAGCGGCCTGCCCCGGTGAGGCCTGTGTCGTTTACCTGTCACCTCAGGGCGAGCGGTTGGATCAGGCGCTGGTGCAATCCCTGGCAGCGGAAAAACAGATTATTCTGGTGGCCGGAAGGTATGAAGGCGTGGACGAGCGTCTGATTACAGATGAGGTCGATCGGGAAGTGTCACTTGGGGACTTTGTTCTCTCAGGGGGCGAGTTGGCGGCAATGGTTGTCATTGATGCGGTTACCCGCCTCATCCCCGGAGCGCTGGGTCATGCGCAATCGGCAGAGCAGGACTCCTTTGCCGGTGGATTACTGGACTGCCCGCATTACACGCGGCCCGAAGTCTATGAGGGCGAAGGCGTGCCGGCAACCCTGCTAGGCGGTCACCACGACCGGATCCGGCGCTGGCGTCTCAAGCAGTCGCTGAAGCGGACTCTGGAGAGACGCCCTGATCTGTTGCGAGAGCGGGTGTGCACGAAAGAAGAGCGTGAATTGCTGGAAGAAATTTTGAATGAACCCGGTGCCTCTGAATCGTCAGGGCATTAAAAGATTGAGTATCAGGAGCATACGATGAGCGGCAAGAATAACATCATCAGTCAGATCGAAAACGAGCAGACGTCCAAAGAGATTCCTGCCTTTGCCCCCGGCGATACCGTGGTTATCCAGGTTCGCGTCAAAGAAGGCGAGCGCGAGCGCTTGCAGGCTTTTGAAGGTGTGGTTATCGGAAAGCGTAACCGTGGCGTGAACTCCTCGTTCACTGTGCGCAAAGTATCCTACGGTGTGGGTGTTGAGCGTACTTTTCAGACCTATAGCAAGCTGATTGATAGCCTTAAGGTCAAGCGTCGTGGCGATGTTCGCCAGGCCAAGCTGTATTATCTTCGTGATCTGTCCGGCAAGGCCGCGCGCATCAAGGAAAAGCTGGGCTGAGTCTCTGACTTGCAGGGATTTAGAGGCCAGTTTCCGGCCCGGGAAACCGGCGAGGATAGGAAAAGGCAGCCAACGGCTGCCTTTTTTGCTGTGAGGTTGTCGAGTTCGATGCGGCCGTTAGTCAATGAGGCGCGTCATGGTTAAAAAAGTGCCGGCCTCGAGTGACGCCGAGCTGATTCGAGAGTTTGTCGATGTGCTTTGGTTGGAAGACGGTCTCGGTGTGCAAACCCGTCAAGCCTACAGCAGCGATCTGGTGCAGTTGTCTCGCTGGCTGGCGGCACGGCCCCCCGGGCTTGGTAATGGCCTGATTGCGGTCAGGCGAACGGATCTTCTGGAATGGATCGCAGCGGGGCTTGCCGAGGGCCGCAAAACCTCGACGGCAGCGCGACGACTGTCCGGCCTGCGACGTTTCTATCGGTATCTGCTGCGGGAAGGCCGGGTCGAGGAAGACCCCACCCTTCGAATCGATAGCCCGCGCCTGCCGAGGCGCCTGCCCGATTCCTTATCGGAGGCCGATGTCGAAGCCTTGCTGCGGGAACCGGACACCAGTAAGGCGTTGGAGCTGCGTGACCGGGCCATGCTGGAAATACTCTATGGCTGCGGCCTCAGGGTTTCCGAACTGGTATCCTTGCGGGTTGATCAGGTTAATCTTCGCCAGGCCGTGGTCAGGCTGACGGGTAAGGGCGCGAAAGAGCGCCTCGTGCCTCTTGGCGAGGAAGGCGTGGACTGGCTTCTCGAATACCTCAGGTCGGGGCGCAGGGAGTTGCTGCGGGGTAAGGCCTCGGATGCGCTTTTCCCCGGGAATCGTCCGCAGGCCATGACACGCCAGACTTTCTGGTACCGTATCAAGCATTACGCCGTACGGGCCGGCATTACAAAAAAACTGTCGCCCCATACGTTGCGGCATGCATTCGCCACGCATCTGCTAAACCATGGCGCCGATCTTCGCGTGGTACAGATGTTATTGGGGCATTCTGACCTGTCAACAACGCAAATTTACACTCATGTGGCGCGAGAACGTCTACAGGCGCTGCACCAGGCCCATCATCCGAGGGGCTGAAGGCCATGCGAGGCCGTTACCTGGAGGCGCTGCCGGAGGATAGTGAACTTCGCGCTTGAGTCGATGTCGGAATGCTTTAGTGTCGTGTCTGGTGCATGCATTCACCGGGCCGACTGCAGGAACAGTGAGATTTGATGCGACAGTTTCGCCTGAGCCGGCCCGTTCCGGGTCTAACAAGCTAGTTAACACAGGATCCCCCATGAGCTATACGAGATCGTTTTGCCGAATTTCCTCACTTCTGGCGCTGGTGCCGGCCGTGTTATTTGCTCTGCCCGCCTCGGCGGAATCAGTGGAGGAAACCATTCGTGAGCGGATCACCGAAAAGGTGCCCGGTTTGACGGTCGCTTCTGTTCGTCCTGCGCCGGCACAAGGGTTGTATGAAGTTGTGACGGAGACCGGCGAAATCGTCTACGCCACGGAAAGCGGGACCTACTTGTTGACCGGTGATCTGCTGCAGCTGACCGAGACGGGCATCGCCAACGTGACGGAGTCCGGGCGCGCTGAACGTCGCGCCGAAACCATGGCGGGAATAGAGAAGCAGGAATTGATCAGTTATCCGGCCAAAGGCGAAGAGAAGGCCAGGGTGGCTGTCTTCACGGATATTGACTGCCCGTACTGCCGTAAGCTTCATACCGAAATGGACCGTCTCAATGAGCTGGGCATAACCGTGGACTATTTTGGTTTCCCCCGTTCAGGACCGGCGACGGCCTCTTTTCGAAAATACGAGTCGGTATGGTGTGCGGACGATCCTCAAACAGCCATGGACGATGCCAAGTCCGGTCGCAGCGTGGCGGATAAATCCTGCGAAAACCCGGTGGCTGAGCAATTCGAGTTAGGGGGACGCGTTGGCGTGACAGGGACACCGGCGATTGTCCTGGAGGACGGTCGCATGGTTCGCGGTTATGTGCCGGCCGACGAGTTGGCGCGGCGGCTTGGCCTTATGTAAGCGCAGGGGCTCCTGTGAACATTTTTTTACGGGGCTAAACGGTATATTATGCCCCGCTAAGGAATCTCTGAAAAAGCTTTGCTGCGGATGAAGCAGGAGGGGGTTTTCAGAGGTTCCCTTCTCATTTAACAACAAATAGAGGTGGCGGTTTGAAAGAGGTCAGGGTCGGAATCTGCGGATTGGGAACAGTGGGTGGCGGCACCTTTCAGGTGCTGGCCCGAAATGCCAGCCTTATTGCCGGGCGCCTCGGCTGCAACATTCGTGTTGCCCGGGTGGCAACGCGCACGCCAAAGGATGAATTTGACCTGACGGGCATCCCGTTCAGCCAGGACGTCTTCGACGTGGCGAACGATCCCGATGTGGACATCCTGGTGGAGCTGATTGGCGGTTACGAGACTGCAAAAGAGCTGGTCATGACCGCCATTCGCAATGGCAAGCACGTGGTCACCGCCAATAAAGCCCTGATTGCAGTGCATGGCAACGAGATTTTTGCGGCCGCCGAAGAGAAAGGCGTGATTGTCGCCTATGAGGCGGGTGTTGCCGGCGGTATTCCGGTGATCAAGGCCGTTCGCGAGGGCCTTTCTGCCAACCGCATCGATGTCATTGCAGGCATCATCAACGGGACTGGCAATTACATCCTCACTGAGATGCGCGCCGGCCGCGAATTCGAGGAGGTGCTCCGCGAAGCCCAGGCTCTGGGTTATGCCGAGGCGGATCCCACCTTCGACGTTGAAGGTATTGATGCGGCTCACAAGCTGACCATTCTCGCCTCCGCCGGTTTTGGCGTTCCGCTTCAGTTCGAGCATGCTTACACCGAAGGCATCTCTCGCATCACGCCTTATGATATTACCCATGCGGAACTGCTGGGCTACCGCATAAAGCACCTTGGCATTGCCCGTCGTCGTGATAACGGTATCGAGTTGCGGGTGCACCCCACTCTGGTACCCAAAAGCCACTCGATTGCTCAGGTTGATGGTGTTCTGAACGCCATTCTCGTGGACGGCGATGCGGTTGGCCAGACCATGTATTCGGGGCCGGGTGCCGGCGACGAAGCCACCGGTTCGGCGGTGATTGCCGATATCGTGGATGTGGCCCGCTCGGTCGCCTGCGGCAGTAGCCAGCGGGTGCCCTATCTGGGCTTCAATCCCGACGCAATGGAAAACCTCGGCGTGCTGCCGATGGAAGATATTCAGTCAGCTTACTACCTGCGGATCCAGGCGCTGGACCGTCCTGGTGTGCTGGCCAAGGTGGCATCTGTCCTGAGTGAGCACGGCATCAACATCGAGTCGATCATGCAAAAAGAGTCGGAAGTAACCGATGGCCGAATTCCGGTTATCATTCTGACCCATACGGTGCAGGAACGGCAGATCAACCGTGCCATCGAGGATCTTGAGGCCTTGACAGACATCGAAGACAAGGTCGTTCGCATTCGGGCTGAAAACTTCCATTAACGGGAACGCACTGTGAGATACATCAGTACACGCGGTCAGGCACCAGCTTTGGGCTTTGAAGATGTTCTTCTGACCGGCCTGGCAACCGACGGTGGCCTTTACGTGCCGGAATCCCTGCCGCACTTCAGCCTCGAGGAAATTCGGCGCTGGCGGGGGTTGCCTTACCATGAGCTGGCATTTAACGTCATGTACCCCTTCGTCGAGGAGGCTATCCCCGCCGACGATTTTCGTGCCATGGTGAAGGAGACCTACAGCAGCGTCTTCACCCATGACGCCGTCGCACCGCTGGTGCAGCTCGACAGTAACGAGTGGGTGATGGAATTGTTCCGTGGCCCCACGTTGGCGTTCAAGGATTTTGCCCTGCAACTGCTGGGGCGCCTGCTTGATTACGTTCTGGAAAGGCGCAATCAGCACGTGGTGATCATGGGCGCCACCTCCGGCGATACCGGTTCGGCGGCCATCGAAGGCTGCCGTCGTTGTGAGCATGTGGATATTTTCATCCTGCATCCGCACGAGCGTGTGTCGGAAGTGCAGCGGCGCCAGATGACCACGGTGAGCGGCGACAATATTCACAACATCGCGGTGCGTGGCAATTTCGATGACTGCCAACGTATGGTTAAGGCCAGTTTTGGCGACCAGTCTTTTCTCGGCGGTAAAACCCAGCTTGCGGCGGTGAATTCGATCAACTGGGCGCGGATCATGGCCCAGATCGTCTATTATTTCCACGCCTCTCTGGCCCTTGGCGGTCCTGATCGCAGTCTTGCCTTCTCGGTGCCCACGGGTAATTTCGGTGACATTTTTGCCGGTTACCTGGCGCGTCAGATGGGCCTGCCCATAGCCCAGCTGGTGATCGCCACCAACCGAAACGACATACTGCATCGCTTCCTCAGCGGCAACCGCTATGAGCAGCACGGCCTTGAACGTACCCTGTCTCCCAGCATGGACATCATGGTGTCGAGCAACTTCGAGCGCTTGCTGTTTGACCTGTACGGTCGCGATGGCTCCGCGGTGAAAAAGCTTCTGGAAGACGCCCAGGAAGGCCCGGTCAGTATCGAGGACTATCGCTGGAAGCACATGCGCAAGCTGTTCGACAGCGCCGCGGTGGATGACAAGGCGACGTGCGAAATCATTCGTGAGATATATCAGAATAATGAATACCTGCTGGACCCCCATACCGCCATTGGCGTCAAAGCGGCCCGCGAATGCCGCCGGGACAATAGCGTGCCCATGGTGACGCTGGGCACGGCTCACCCGGCCAAGTTTCCGGATGCGGTGGAAAAATCCGGCGTCGCAGCGTCGCCCTCGCTGCCCGGGCACATGGCGGATCTTTTCCAGCGCGAGGAGCGTTTCACGGTGCTGGACGACGATCTGAAAACCGTTCAGAACTTCATTGCGGAACACTGGAAATATGCCTGATTATCGGCTCGAAGGATGATGCCCCCGAGAAAAATCCTGCGGCGGACTGCGCCCTCAACGGACATGAATTGGGGTGGCCAGCTGCCGGTTCTGCTGCGCCGGCTGTATGCGGCCCGGGGCGTGACTTCCGAAGACCAGCTCAGTTACACCCTCAAACATCTGGCATCACCACTGGATCTGCGTGGTATTGAGCGTGCGGTGGAAATCATTGCGCAAGCCATCGCCAGTCAGCAGCGGGTGATGATTTTGGGGGATTTCGATGCCGACGGCGCCACCAGCACGGCTGTGGCCGTACTGGGTTTGTCGATGCTGGGGCTCGAATCCGTGGATTTTCGCGTGCCCAGCCGATTTGCCGACGGCTACGGCCTGAGCCCCGGTATTATCGAGCGCCTTAAGGCCGAGGATAATCTGCCGGATCTGCTGATTACAGTGGACAATGGCATTGCCGCGATTGACGGCGTCCGGGCCGCGAAAGACCTTGGGATTCGCGTTCTTGTCACCGACCACCATTTGCCTGGTGAAACTCTGCCGGACGCCGACGCCATCGTGAACCCCAATCAGGCCGGCTGTCCCTTTCTCAGTAAGAACGCGGCAGGGGTCGGGGTCATGTTTTATGTGCTCACCGCCGTGCGGCGCCACTTGCGTGAGACCGGGCGAATGACCCAGGCACAACAGCCTAACCTTGGTGTTCTATTGGACCTTGTGGCCCTCGGCACTGTCGCTGATGTGGTCCCGCTGGATCACAACAATCGCATATTTGTGGAGCAGGGCCTGCGCCGGATCCGCCAGGGCGAGGCCCGGCCCGGTATTCTGGCCCTGCTGGAGGTCGCCGGCCGTGATCATCGTGAAATCAGCGCAGCGGACCTTGGTTTTGCGGTTGGCCCCCGGCTGAATGCGGCCGGGCGC
The DNA here is from genome assembly GCA_018334495.1 of Oleiphilaceae bacterium. Taxonomy (GTDB): domain Bacteria; phylum Pseudomonadota; class Gammaproteobacteria; order Pseudomonadales; family Oleiphilaceae; genus Marinobacter. The sequence continues at coordinate 91,790 of JAGXLV010000002.1, read as the reverse complement.
CTGGACGACATGGGCGTTGGCATTGCCTGCCTGCTGGCGGACAGTCCGGATGAAGCCCGCCGTCTGGCGGCAGAACTGGACAGCCTGAACCGGGAGCGGCGCCACATAGAAACCGGCATGAAGGCTCAGGCTCAGGAACTCCTTGCCTCATTGTCGCTGGATCTGGAGGGTCTGCCCTGGGGGCTGGCCCTTTACGACCCGGACTGGCACCAGGGCGTCATCGGCATTCTCGCCGCCCGTTTGCGGGAACAGACCAATCGCCCCGTGATCGCCTTTGCGCCAGGAGAGGGTGGCGCGGAACTCAAGGGTTCTGCCCGTTCAATTCCCGGCTTGCATATACGGGATGTGCTGGCCGTGGTGGATGCCCGTCACCCGGGGCTGCTCAAGAAATATGGAGGCCATGCCATGGCGGCGGGTATGACCATCGCGCCGGAGCGCCTGGATGAATTCTGTCAGGCATTCGACATCGCCGTGCGCAATGCCCTGTGCGTGGAAGATCTGGATGCCGCCGTCACCACCGATGGTCCCTTGACGGTGGCTGAACTGACTCTGGAAACCGCGGCTTTGCTGCGCCGTGCCGGCCCTTGGGGGCAGCATTTCCCCGAACCGCTGTTTGATGGTGAGTTCGAGGTCCTTCGCCAGCGTATTGTCGGCGAAAATCATCTGAAGCTTGTGCTTAAACTCAATGAGGCCGGTGACATTATTGACGGCATTGCCTTTAATACCGGCCCGGAAGTGCCGGATTTCACCCGTACCGGCGCCCGCTTGGTATACAAACCCGACGCCAATACCTTTCGCGGGCGCACCAGCCTGCAGCTGCTGATCGACTATATCGAGCCGGCCTGACGGTTTCCGGCCTGGCTGTCTTGTCGGCCAAGGCTGATTTACGTCCGCATTTTCGGTAAAATGCGACGCCTGAGACAAGGGCCTGTTTCTGATTGCAGCCGCCCACCACCATTTCAAGACATTGCGAGACGCCCGTTCATGGAAATCAATCCCATTGTTATGAAAATTAAAGACCTTCGGGAGCGCACTGACGCGCTCAGGGGGTATCTTTGACTACGATCAGCGTAGCGAACGGCTGGTCGAAGTAGAGCGGGAGCTCGAGGAGCCTTCCGTCTGGGAAGATCCCGACAGGGCCCAGTCGCTTGGTAAGGAACGCGCCGACCTTGAGATGGTTGTTTCCACCATCGATAAGCTGACCAGCGGTCTGGACGATGCCGAGGGCCTGCTTGCGCTGGCGGCCGAAGAGGAAGACGAGGCCACGGTCAATGAAATCGCCGCTGACCTGGAGAGCCTGAATCAGGAGCTCGAAAAGCTTGAGTTCCGCCGCATGTTTTCCGGCGAGATGGACCCTAATAATGCCTATCTGGAAGTCCAATCCGGTTCCGGCGGCACCGAAGCGCAGGATTGGGCCAATATGCTGCTGCGCATGTATCTGCGCTGGGCTGAACGCCGTGGTTTCAAGACCGAGATTATCGAACTTCAGGAAGGCGATGTGGCCGGTATCAAGAGTGCCACCGTGCACGTTCAGGGCGACTACGCCTACGGCTGGCTGAGAACGGAAACCGGCGTCCATCGTCTGGTGCGCAAGTCGCCTTTCGATTCCGGTAACCGCCGTCACACCTCGTTTTCCTCGGTTTTCATTTCACCGGAGGTGGACGACAGCTTTGAAATCGAGATCAACCCGGCGGACCTTCGCGTTGACGTTTACCGGGCGTCCGGCGCCGGCGGTCAGCACGTTAACCGGACCGAATCGGCGGTGCGCCTGACTCACAATCCCAGTGGAGTCGTGGTGGCCTGCCAGGCCGGTCGCAGCCAGCACCAGAACAAAGATTACGCCATGAAACAGCTCAAGGCCAAGCTGTACGAGCGGGAGATGCAAAAGCGCAACGCCGAGAAACAGCAGATGGAAGACTCCAAGTCGGACATTGGCTGGGGCAGTCAGATTCGCTCCTACGTGCTTGATGACGGTCGTATCAAAGACCTGCGCACCAAGGTCGAGACCAGCAGTTGCCAGAACGTGCTGGACGGCGATATCGACAAGTTCATCGAAGCCAGCCTGAAAATGGCGCTTTGATCCGGCCCCTTCAACCGACCCAAATTGTTAGTGAGACACCATGACCGAACAAACGCCGAATGCCAGCCATCAGGACGATAACAGACTGATCGCGGAGCGCCGCGCCAAATTGGCGGAATTGCGCCAGCAGGGCAATCCGTTCCCCAACGATTTTCGCCGGGACAGCACCGCCGAAAGCCTGACGTTGGAACACGGGGACAAAACCAAGGAAGAGCTGGCGGAGTTGGGGCTGGAAGTGGCCGTGGCCGGCCGCCTGATGCTCGACCGCAAGGCGTTCAAGGTGATTCAGGACATGACAGGCCGTATGCAGGTTTACGCCACGAAGGAGGTTCAGAAGGACACCAGGCACTGGGATCTGGGCGACGTGATCGGTGTTCGGGGTGTTCTGTGCAAGTCGGGCAAGGGCGATCTGTACGTTGCCATGGACGAGTATGTGCTGCTGACCAAATCCCTGCGGCCGCTGCCTGAGAAGCACAAGGGCCTGACCGACACCGAGGCCCGTTATCGTCAGCGTTATGTTGACCTGATGATGAATGAGGATACCCGCCGGGTTTTTTATGCCCGCTCCAGGATCATAAGCTGCATTCGCAATTTCTTTATTCAGCGGGATTTCATGGAAGTGGAAACCCCCATGCTGCAGGTGATTCCCGGTGGCGCCACCGCACGGCCGTTCGTGACCCACCACAACGCCCTGGATATCGATATGTACCTGCGGATTGCGCCAGAGCTCTACCTCAAGCGGCTGGTGGTGGGCGGCTTTGAGCGGGTGTTCGAGATCAATCGTAACTTCCGTAACGAAGGCCTGTCGACCCGGCACAACCCGGAATTCACCATGCTCGAGTTCTACCAGGCCTACGCCGACTTCAACGACCTGATGGATTTGACCGAGGCCATGTTGCGTGAAACGGCGCAGACGGTCCTTGGTACCACCACGGTGGTTAACAGCCGGCCGACCGTGGACGGTGAAGTGGACACCATCGAGTATGAGTTTGGCGAGCCTTTCGTGCGGCTGACCGTGGTGGAGTCCATTCTTCAGTTCAATCCGGAATTGACCGAGGCGCAGATCCGGGACGATGCCGGAGCGCGTCAGGTTGCCCGGGATCTTGGCATTACCGTCAAGGACAGCTGGGGACTGGGCAAGGTCCAGATCGAGATTTTCGAAAGCACCGTCGAGCATCGCCTGATGCAGCCGACCTTTATCACTGAATACCCCACCGAGGTCTCTCCACTGGCTCGACGCCTGGACCGTGACCCGACCGTAACCGAGCGCTTCGAGTTCTTCGTGGGCGGCCGCGAGATCGCCAACGGCTTTTCGGAGCTGAACGATGCCGAGGACCAGGCCGAGCGTTTCCGGGAACAGGTCGCGGAGAAGGAAGCCGGCGATGACGAGGCGATGTTTTACGACGAAGACTACATCACAGCGCTCGAATACGGTTTGCCGCCCACGGCGGGCGAGGGCATCGGCATTGACCGCCTGGCCATGCTGTTGACCGATTCCGCCTCCATCCGGGACGTTATCCTGTTCCCGGCGATGCGGCCTGAGCATCGCTAAGCTTTGCGCGAGACTCCGCTAGACCGTCTGATGGCGTCGCTCAAAACCGGGCGGGGCTGGACAGAGCCTCTTTTTACAGAATTCCGCCAGCCTTACATGAACAAGCTGGCGGAGTTTCTGGAAGCCGAAGAACGTGCTGGCAAAGTGGTGTACCCTCCGCATCATCAACGTTTCAATGCCCTGAACACGACGCCCCTGGGCAAGGTGGCGGTGGTCATTCTGGGTCAGGACCCATACCACGGCCCAGGCCAGGCCCATGGCCTGTGCTTCAGTGTGCGGCCCGGGGTCAGGCCACCACCATCGTTAGTCAATATCTTCAAGGAGCTGGAATCGGATGTGGCGGCGCCGCAGCCCGATCACGGCTGCCTCCAGCCGTGGGCGGATGAAGGTGTTTTGCTTCTTAACAGCGTGCTCACGGTCGAGAAGGGCAAGGCTGGCTCCCATCAGGGTAAAGGCTGGGAAACCTTCACCGACAGGGTGATCGAGACGGTCAATCGCGAGCGTAAAGGCGTGGTGTTCCTGCTCTGGGGGAGCTATGCACGTAAAAAAGGCCGCATCATTGACCGCTCACGGCATCACGTGCTGGAAGGGCCGCACCCGTCACCCCTGAGTGCTTACCGCGGCTTCTTTGGCTGCCGGCATTTTTCCCGGGCCAACGACTGGCTTGTCTCTGAGCAGCTGCTGCCGGTTAACTGGCAATTACCTTCAAAGCAGGTTCTTTTGAGACGCTACCGCGGCTCCGGGGCTTTGGATTGAAAGGTTCGGTTGCGCCGGTTATTTGAGGAGGGCCATGGCCGCTTCCATCTGGGCGTTCAGATCTTCCTCGTCGTTCAGGTTTATCTCCGGGTCCAAACCAAGGCGGTCGAAAGCAGGGATGGCTCTGAAGTCGACGTCTCCCCAGGGATGGTCGGTGCCCGCCGCCCGTTGCAGATTGGCGACCATGACAAGATCCGCGTAATCGGCCGTGGGGACTTCACGTTTGAGGTTGCCGTATTCAAACGGGACCTTCTGCAGCTCCTTGGGAAAATCCCATTTCTGCAGGATAAGCATGCCCAGACTCGGGTGCAGTTCATCCACGAGATTGTCCAACATGATGCTGCTGACCTGGATTTCCCGATCCTCCACATAACGCAGAATCGGCAGTACGCCGATCAGGTGAATCAGGCCCGCCAGAGTGGCCTGGTCCGGTTTGAGCGTGGTGTACTCTTTGGCCAGGACATGGCAAACGCCGGCGATCTCGGTGCTGGTCTGCCAGGTCGCCCTCAGGCGTTTGTCGATCATGTCGGATGTCGCCTGGAACATCTGTTCCATGACAAGCCCCATCGCCAGGCTGCTGGTGTATTGCATGCCCAACCGGCTGACTGCCATGTTGAGGTTTTCGATGGGACGGGAGCCACGAAACAACGGACTGTTGCAGACACGGATCAGCCGGGCCGACAAAGCCGTATCCGTGCTAATGACCTTGACCAGGTCGTTGATGGCGGAATCCTCGGACTCCGCGATTTCGCGAACCTGAAGCGCCGCTTCCGGCAGGGTCGGCAACACAAGTTTGTCGTTATCGATGGCAGAAATCAGATCGGCTTTGATGGTCTCGGCAATGGTCGTCATGGGCAGTTGCAGTCCGCTGGCAGTGATATTGAAAACAGTGATGTAATTTTTAGTCTGTTTATAGCAAAGAATGGCATCCGTACCTGTCAACTTATGTATCTTTGGCGACGGCAGCCCGCTCAGTCACGGTGTAGGGCAAGGGCAATACGGTGGCCGGCTGGCGGTCGTTGCCCAGCAAAAGCGTTTTTTCAGTGCTGTCGTGGCGCAGCACTGCCAGAGCTTCGATCGAACCGTCGGCGTATTGCACGGCATTGACCACCTCGCCAACCGCGCGCTCGTCAACCACCACGGGCTCGCCCGGTACCGGCGGCAGGTTTACAGGCCCAGTCCGGAGCCGAAACAGGCTCTTTTTCAATTGTCCCAGAAAATGCATGCGCGCAATCACCTCCTGCCCCGTGTAGCAGCCCTTGTTAAAATGGACGCCCTGCAGATGTTGCCAATTAAGCATCTGCGGCACGAAGCTCTCCCGGGTTCCCGGCGTTAACCAGGGCACACCCGCCCTGATTTCCGAGGCCTGCCAGTCGGCCTCACTGAGCTGTGACTCAGCCTCCAATGCCTGTTTTTGGGTTGCAGTCATCTCACCCAGCTGCCAAAACTCGTAACGCGGTGTTCCCTCGGCTGTATCCTGGGTACGCAGAAGCCGATGCTCACCCAGATTTTCGGTTCTGCCGGGCGTGTCGAGCCTGTCCGGGGCGCCAGGGCTTAGCCGATCGGCAAGGGCATGGCCCAGAATACCAATAATTCCGGCTTCGGGTTCTGTGGTCATGGTGGTGCCCCGAAACAGCATCAGGAATTTTTTCAGGTGGGCCGTGGTCTGGTCAGCCAGAGTGACCGGCAGGTTAAACACCACGTCGTCGCCGTGACGCACCATCCGGACCAGGGCATAGGCCCGGCCCTTGGGATTACAGGCAGCGGCCCGGGGAGCGTTATCGGCACTTACGTCCTTCAAATTCTGGCTGAACTGACCATGAAGGAATTTGTCCGTGCCGGCGCCGCTGACGCGGAGGACGATCTGGGAGCTCAAAGGTGCCCAGCCCTGGCCGGGCAGCGGATGGTGAGCCAATGATGGCGTGGCGGCGGCCATGAGGGTCTCCCTAGGGTTATCGTGAATGTGTGGGCCTCGGTTCAGAGGCTCCAAGTTTCAGCCAGACGCGCAAGCGGCGAAAATCATCCGAATGAACGTTACCGGAAACGGCTCCCATACTGCCAGAGTTGAAGAGAACCACCAACGGTGGCTGGACTCTGGCGGCTTTATCCAATTGCAGTTTTAACAGTGCGAGTCGTCCAAAAATGCGGCTTTCAGAAGCTGGCATCGCGACAAAGCAGCGGCCATCGGCAAAATGGGCGTGTAACCGGCTGTCTTTTACAGTGAGCCGGGTAATCGAGCCGGGTGATTTGAGCAGGCCGCTGATGCGCACCTGGCGCCAAGCCCCCAGGGCGCCTACCGGACAAAACAGCCAGAGCAGGGTCGAACCCTGGGCTCCAAGTATTGCGGCCGCCAACGCCACCACCATCCAGGGTGCGGCGGCGATCAGGCCGGCGCCTAGGGTGGGTTGCAGGGACACATCAATGGGGTTGGACACGCTTGAGGATCTTGTCAATCATGTACTGCAGGTCCGGATCTTCCGGGCGGTCCTGCTGCATGAACCATTGCCACATGTCGGCATCTTCACAGGTCAGCAGTTTGCGGTAAATGTCCTGGTCTTTTTCAGGGAGCGTGCGGTAGACCTCCTCCAGAAAGGGTAACAGCAGTACGTCCAATTCAAGCATACCGCGCCGGCTATGCCACCAGAGGCGGTTAAATTCGATTTTTTCGTCCATTCATGTCTCGCTGGTTAGTCAGAATAAAGCCCCTGGCAGTCCTGAACACGTCAGGGTGACTGCGTCCGGAAGCTGGTCGGTGTCAATACGGTATCTCTGGCCTCGTGGAGCAGGCCCGGGAAGTCCAGAGTGTAATGCAGGCCCCGGCTTTCGCGCCGCTGCAGAGCAGAGCAGATGATCAAGTCGGCCACAGTCATCAGGTTGCGCAACTCCAGCAAGTCGTTGGATACCCGGTAGTTGCTGTAAAACTCGCCGATTTCCCGATTGAGCAGGTCAATCCGATGCTTGGCCCGCTGCAGGCGTTTGGTGGTTCGGACAATGCCGACATAATCCCACATGAAATGCCGTAGCTCATCCCAATTGTGGGAAATAACCACGTCTTCATCCGAGTCCCGCACCTGGGACTCGTCCCAGGCCGGCGCGGATGGCGGTGGCGGAATTCTTGCAGCGCACTCGGCTATGTCGCTTGCGGCCGCTCGTCCATACACCAGGCATTCCAGCAGGGAGTTGCTGGCCATGCGGTTGGCGCCATGCAGGCCTGTGAATGCGGCCTCGCCGACCACGTACAGCTGGTTTACGTCACTGCGCGCCCGATGATCGGTCATGATGCCGCCGCAGGTGTAATGCGCCGCCGGAACAACGGGAATGGCCTGTTGCGTCATATCAATGCCGAACTTGAGGCACTTCTCATAGATTGTGGGGAAGTGGTTCCTGACAAATTCGGCTGGCTTGTGACTTATGTCCAGATACAGATGGTCCGCGCCCAGCCGTTTCATTTCATGGTCTATCGCCCTTGCGACTATATCCCGTGGCGCCAGTTCCTCGCGTTTGTCGAAGCGGTGCATGAACCGTGAGCCGTCCGGCAGCAGCAAATGCCCACCCTCGCCCCGCAGAGCTTCGGTAATCAGGAAGGATTTGGCGTGGGGGTGATACAGGCAGGTTGGATGAAATTGGTTGAATTCCATGTTGGCTGCGCGGCAACCGGCGCGCCAGGCCATGGCGATGCCGTCACCGGAAGCACCGTCCGGATTGCTGGTGTAGCGATAGGCCTTGCTGGCGCCACCGGTGGCGATCACGACGAACCGGGCCTGGATAAGTTCCACATGACTGTCATCCAGGTTCAGCACGTAGGCGCCGACACAGCGGTTGCCTGGCAGGGAAAGTTTGCGATGAGTGATCAGATCGACCGCGACACGCGATTCCAGCAGGTCGATATTGGATTTTGCGAGCGCTTGCCCGGTCAGTGTCATGGAGACGGCCTGCCCGGTGGCATCAGCGGCATGAATGATGCGCCGGTGGCTGTGACCGCCTTCGCGGGTCAGGTGGAAATTGGCATTGTCATCGCGGGTGAAGGCGACACCGCTCGCCACCAGCCATTCCACGCTCTCGCGGCCATGCTCTACGGTGAAGCGGACTGCGTCCTCGTGGCACAGGCCGCCACCAGCGGCGAGGGTGTCCTGGACGTGGTTTTCCAGGGAATCCTCGCTGTCGAGCACTGCGGCAATGCCACCCTGCGCCCACAAGGTGGCGCCGCTGGACACCTTGCCTTTACTGATAACCGCCACTTTGAGGTGGTCAGGGAGGTTCAGTGCAACGGTCAGGCCGGCCGCTCCGCTGCCAATGATCAGAACATCGTATTCGTAAGAGTGTGGCATCAGGTTGTTGTCGCAGGCCATAATGTGGAAGTGTATTGAACTAAACTTTTTCTCCCCTGTCTATTTGACCGAATGGGCGGTTGCGACAACCGGACCTGATTCGGACAACTCTGCGGCAGCGGGATGACATTGGCGAGCACTCAAATTTCTGGCCGAGAGGCCATCATAAGTCCAGGGCCCGGCATCTCTTCAATGACTGCAGATTTCGACCAACGCGCCGATTCAGCGACGGAATGCCAGACCGACCAGCAGTTGGTTGGCCGAGTCCGTCGTGGCGACAAATCCGCCTTCGACCTGCTGGTATTGAAATATCAATCGCGGGTGGCGTCGATCATTTCTAGGTACATATACGACAATCAGGAGATCATGGACCTGAGCCAGGAAACGTTTGTCAAAGCTTATCGGGCCATAGACCGGTTTCGCGGTGACAGTGCCTTTTATACCTGGCTTTATCGTATCGCAGTCAATACCGCCAAAAATTTCCTCGAAGCTAAAAGCCGGCGGCCACAGGCATCCGCGGATGTTGCCGATGCTGAAGTTTTCGAAGAAGCGCCGCGATTGCGCGACAACGATTCCCCGGAGCGTTTGTTGCAACGGGAGCAGGTGAACCGGGCGCTGCAGCAGGCGATCGCCGCTTTGCCTGAAGAGTTGCGATCGGCCTTTCTGCTTCGCGAGTACGATGGCTTGAGTTACGACGATATTGCCAGAATTCTGGATTGTCCGATTGGCACGGTCAGGTCTCGCATATTCAGGGCCAGGGAATCGGTGGACCGCGAACTCGGGCCAATACTGGATCATCCTTGATGGTTTCCGATTTATCATGCAAAGCGCCGCGGGCGGGTGAGGTTAAAAGGGATGGATGATCGGCTGAAAGAAACGCTCTCAGCAATGATGGATGACCAGGCCGACGAACTTTCGGTCCGGCGGTTGTTGTCGTCTTCGGACAGCGACGAGGCGCGGGATCAGTGGCGCCGCTGGCAGAGGTTAAGGGACCTGATGCAAGACCGGGAAGCGGCGCGGGTCAACGTCAGTGCCCGAGTGAATGAGGCGCTTTCTGGAGGAGCCGTCAAGCCGGTTGAAGAGGGCACGTTGCCGCCGGTGAAAACCGGCTCGGCGCGAACGATGTCGACCTGGCGATGGCCGGTTCCCGCGATGCTCGCACTGGCTTTGGTGGTCGGATTTGGCGCCGGTTCGGATTGGGAGTTTGCCAACCCCCAGGCCGCCCGCACTGCGGATGCAGGCACTGCCGGCGCTCTTCCCGCGTCGGGACAAACCCAAATACAGCAAGAAGAAGGTGTGCCGGAAATAACACTTCAGGGGTTGAGTGATGATCAGCGCCAGCATCTCGGCCGTTACTTGCTTGAACATGCCCAGCACAGCAGTGTTGCCGCCAGTCGGGGCTCGCTGGGCTATGCCCGGCTGACCAGCATGTCTGCTGCCTCGGAGCCCTATTAAGCGATATGGCGATCAACATGAACAAGCTTGGCGTTTCCTGTCTGTATTGGTTCTTTACCGCGGCACTGTTGACTCTGGGCTCCGGTGCCGCGCTTGCCAGCCAGTCTGCTACCGCTGAAGGTTGGCTGCAGCGCCTGGGCCCGGCGATGACACTGACCACCTATCAGGGTGTATTTGTCTATGCGCGAGGCGAGCTTGCGCACACCATGCAGATTGCTCACCGCTATCATAACGGCCAGATAGAAGAGCGGCTGACGCAGCAAGACGGTGCCAGCGGTGAATTTTTGCGCAAGGGCGACGAGGTTTTGTGTGTCCTGCCGGATCAGGGCAGCGTGCGTCTTGAGGAGGTGGTGCCGTCTGGGGTCTTTGCCCAGCCCTTGTCGGAACACCCGATGCCCGACCCCCGCTGGTATAAGGCATCGGTCATGGGGAATGATCGGGTGGCCGGCTACGACGCCGTAAAGATCGCGCTCGATGCGCGCGACCGGCACCGCCACAGTCATCGGCTCTGGCTTGAAAAGGATACCGGGCTCTTACTGAAAAGCCATAGCCTTTCCGCCACGGGCAAGGTACTGGACCGGTTTCAGTTCACCAGCCTGAACATCATGGATTCTCTGCCTGACAGCGAGTTTATCCTGCAGCAGCGGGATGGAGAAGTTGCCTACCGCTCTCTCGGAGACGCTCCGGCGGCCGGAAGCCGGCTTGAGAACTGGCGGCTTGGCTGGCGCCCCGATGGTTTTGGTCCTGCCGCCTCGCCTCGCACCGGCGGCGGCCAGGCGGTGGCCTTCTCGGATGGCCTTGCCACTTTTTCTGTCTTTGTTGAATCCACGGGCGACATTGTTATGCCAGCCGGTGTCTCTCGCATTGGTGCAACCACCGCTTACATGCGCCATAGTGAGTTGGCCGACGCGAGTTTTTTAATCACCGTTGTCGGTGAAGTCCCGCCGGCCACTGCCATGCGCATTGCCGAATCGGTGGAGCTTGGCGATTCTCCGTCCCAAGAGACGGGGGCTCAAGACAATGATCACTGAACGCGGCCGGGTGGTTGGCCTCGGCGGGGACCGTGGCGATCAGGTCTGGGTGCAAACGATCCAGCAGAGCGCCTGCGAAAGCTGCAGTGCCAGGGCCGGGTGCGGCCAGAAGGTGTTGGCGAGTTTGTCGGCTGGCCGCGCTAACCAAATATTGGTGGATAATAGCCAGGATGCAGCGCTAGGGGATGATGTCAGGGTGGCCATTGCGGATTCAGCGTTGCTGCAAGCGTCTTTGTTGGTCTATGCGCTGCCCCTGGCATTGTTGATGATGGGCGCCCTGCTGGGTCAGCAGTTTCTGCCGGGGCCGGACGCTGGAGCCATAGCGGGCGCGGCACTGGGTCTGGCCGCGGGTTTTGCAGTCACTTACTGGACGCAAAGGCATCTTAAGGCCGCTTTTGTTCCCTATCTTCTGCCGGCAGAAGCGGCCTCGCTAGCGAGGGTCGGGGTGTCAGTTGAAAATGCCGGCATTGATCACAAATCAAGGTAAGGTCGTATTAGTTGCTCGTAAGCCTCAATAAAAAAGGAGAGTGCTGAATGTCCCTTTCACTTCCGGAAAATCCAAGCAAGAGCTTGAGTGATTCATGGCCGCTATCGATGCTTTTTGCGCTGGCCCTGATGTTCTCGGCTGTGACCGCCAATGCCGCCAATTTGCCGGATTTTACCGGTTTGGTGAAAGACAACGCCGGGGCTGTGGTTAATATAAGTACGACCCAGGAAATCAGCCGTCAGGGTGGGCAAATGCCTTTCAGCGAGCGTCAGCTCGAAGAGATGCCAGAGTTTTTTCGGCGTTTCTTCGGCGGGCCAGACTCTCCGTTTGGCGGCGGCACGCCGGGCCAGCCGGATAGCGTCCAGTCCATGGGCTCGGGGTTTATTGTGTCCAAGGACGGTTATGTCCTGACCAACAATCATGTAGTCGAGGGTGCCGATGAAATTCTGGTGCGCCTGAGTGACCGGCGGGAGTTGAGCGCTGAAGTGGTGGGCACGGATCCGCGCTCTGACCTGGCGGTACTGAAAATCAGCAATGGCGACGATCTGCCAGTGGTGCGCATTGGTGACTCGGAAAAGCTCGAGCCGGGCGAATGGGTCTTTGCCATTGGATCACCTTTTGGCTTCGACTACACCGTGACGGCTGGTGTCGTCAGCGCGGTGGGGCGGGCTCTGCCCAGCGAGAATTATGTGCCCTTTATCCAGACCGACGTTGCCATCAACCCGGGTAATTCCGGTGGCCCCCTGTTCAACCTCGATGGCAAGGTTATCGGTATCAATTCCCAGATTTACACTCGCACCGGCGGGTTTATGGGGGTTTCTTTTGCGGTGCCGATCAATCAGGCGATGAATGTCTTTGAGCAGATCCGCGATCAGGGCTCCGTTTCCAGAGGCTGGTTGGGTGTACTGATTCAGGAAGTGAGCCGCGACCTGGCAGAATCTTTCGGCCTGAGTCGGCCCCGTGGCGCTCTGGTCGCTGAAGTTATGCCGGATTCGCCCGCCGCCGGGGCTGATTTGAAGCCTGGCGATATCATCCTGGAGTTCAACGGCCAAAACATTAACCTGTCGTCGGACCTTCCCCCCAGAGTTGGCCAGACACCCGTGGGCGAAACCGCCACGCTTACTGTTCTGCGGGCGGGCGAGCGTATAAAGGTGGATGTGACAATCGGACGGTTGCCCAGCCCCGACGATCGCGCCGGAGCCCCGGCGCCTGAGCCAAGCGAAGAGCCTGCGGCAGCTCCCCTGGGACTGTCAGTCAAGTCGCTGCCATCCGCACTCAAGCAATCCGCCGACATTGATCATGGCGTGCTGGTTGATCAGGTGGCGCCCGGCCCGGCGCTCGATGCCGGCGTCCGCCCTAACGATGTCATTACGGAGCTCGATCGCAAAGAAGTCCGCTCCGTTGAGGATTTCCGGGAAATTGCTTCCGAATTACCAGAGGATAAAGCGATATCGGTTAGAGTGGTGCGCCAGGGGCGTGCGCTCTATCTTGTGATAAAGCCCTGACCCAGCCGATGATGCGTCCATCTGACGGGCGCCATCAGCTTTTAGTATGCCAGTCAATGGGTTAGCCAGACTGGATGTTGAAACCCCGCTGATCCGCGTCATTGTGATCGGCGGGGTTTTGTCATACTGGCTGATATAAAAAAATCAACAACGCACGATCGGGAGTGATAGCCTGGCCCGTCGTTTTCAGGCCTGAGACGGCGTCGATGTCTTGATCATGGCAATAGTGGCTTACAACCGGTAAAATCGCGACAATCCACCTGAGCCCTGATCAGCCGTCGTAAACGGCCTGTCTGGAATGACCTCGAGAGTCCATGCGCTCTCACACCGACGCGAGTACCTGTTTTCTGTGACTGAACTGAGCCGCATCCGCAATTTTTCCATTATCGCCCACATTGATCACGGCAAATCCACCCTGGCAGACCGCTTCATTCAGATCTGTGGCGGCTTGTCGGATCGGGATATGGCCGAGCAAGTGCTGGACTCCATGGATCTTGAGCGCGAGCGGGGCATCACAATCAAGGCCCAGAGCGTGACCCTGAACTATAAGTCCCGTGACGGCCATGAATACAAGCTCAACCTGATTGATACGCCAGGCCATGTTGACTTCTCCTATGAAGTGTCGCGTTCGCTGTTCGCCTGCGAGGGCGCATTGCTGGTCGTGGACGCGGGGCAGGGTGTGGAGGCTCAGTCCGTCGCGAACTGCTATACCGCGATCGAGCAGGGACTGGAAGTGGTTCCGGTGCTGAACAAGATGGACCTGCCCCAGGCAGAACCTGACCGGGTGGCCCAGGAAATCGAGGACATTATCGGGATTGAAGCCTCGGATGCCGTGCGTTGCAGCGCCAAGAGCGGCATGGGTGTGGAAGACGTGCTGGAAGACATTATCCGCCGGGTGCCACCGCCGGTGGGTGATATCGACGGACCGCTACAGGCGCTGATTATTGACTCCTGGTTTGATAATTATCTGGGCGTTGTATCGCTGGTGCGAGTGCGTCAGGGCAGCTTGCGCAAGGGCGACAAAATCGTCATGAAGTCCACCGGCCGCGCCTGGACTGCGGATAAAGTGGGCATTTTTACGCCCAAGCCGACCGAGACAGGCGTTCTGGGCACTGGTGAGGTCGGTTTCATGATTGCCGGCATCAAGGACATTCACGGAGCGCCGGTGGGGGATACCATCGCTCATCACAAGTTTGCCGACTCCACCCCCATGGTCCCCGGTTTCCAGAAGGTCAAACCCCAGGTGTACGCCGGTCTTTTCCCGGTGCAATCCGACGACTACAACGACTTTCGGGATGCGCTTGAAAAGCTGGTGCTTAACGATGCCTCGCTGTTTTTCGAGCCTGAAACCTCGGATGCGCTCGGGTTCGGCTTCCGTTGTGGCTTTCTGGGCATGCTCCACATGGAGATTATCCAGGAGCGCCTGGAGCGTGAATACGATATCGACCTGATTACCACCGCTCCAACCGTCATTTACGAGGTGGTGACCAAACAGGGCGAGACCATGACGGTGGACAGCCCCTCCAAGCTGCCTGATATAGGCTCAATCGAAGAAATGCGCGAGCCTATTGTCGAGGCCAGTATCCTGGTGCCCCAGGAACATCTGGGCAATGTGATCGCCTTGTGTGAGGAAAAGCGCGGCATTCAGCGCAATATGCTGTTTCTGGCCAATCAGGTTCAGGTGACTTACGACCTGCCCATGGCGGAAGTGGTTCTGGACTTTTTCGATCGCATCAAGTCGGCCAGTCGCGGATTCGCTTCCCTGGACTATCATTTCAAGGAGTTCCAGACGGCTAATCTGGTACGCCTGGATGTGCTGATTAATGCTGAGCGTGTGGATGCCCTGGCTTTGATCGTGCATCGGGATCAGGCCCACTACCGGGGCAGAGCATTGGTGGAGAAGATGAAAGAGCTGATTCCGCGCCAGATGTTCGATATCGCCATCCAGGCCGCCATTGGCAACCAGGTTGTGTCCCGGGTGACGGTCAAGGCGTTGCGCAAGAACGTTACCGCCAAGTGCTACGGGGGCGACGTCAGCCGTAAAAAGAAGCTTTTGCAGAAACAGAAAGCAGGCAAGAAACGGATGAAACAGCTTGGCAATGTCGAGGTGCCTCAGGAAGCCTTCCTTGCCGTATTGAAAGTGGACAACTAGGGCGCTTTGATGAACATTAATTTTCCTCTGATTCTTGTGGTGCTAACCTTTGCCACCGGGCTTGTATGGTTTGCCGACAGGCTGTTTTTCAGGGCTCGCAGAGAGGCTCGTGTCGGTGGTGAAACCATCGCAACGGCAGGCGATGAGGGCGCCGAAGCGCCAAAAGAGCCTTACCTGGTGGACCTGAGCCGGTCTTTTTTCCCGGTTTTGCTGGTGGTTCTGGTACTTCGGTCTTTTCTGGTGGAACCCTTTCAGATTCCCTCCGGCTCCATGCTGCCGACGCTGGAGGTGGGCGACTTTATCCTGGTAAACAAATACGCCTACGGACTGCGTCTTCCGGTTCTGGGTACCAAGGTCGTGGCCATCGACGATCCCCAGCGTGGCGATGTGATGGTCTTTAAATACCCGCAGGACGGCCAGACCAATTACATCAAGCGTGTGATCGGTTTGCCCGGCGACCAGGTGCGGTATGAAAACAAAACCCTTTATATTAATGGCTCCGAAGTGCCTAAAGAATTCATCGCGGATCTGCCTCCCCTGGAACTGTGGCAGGAATCCCTGGACGACGCCGATCATGAGGTTCTGACGACAGCGGGGCGCTACAGCGGTATTGGCGAAGGTCAGTGGGTGATTCCCGAGGGTGAATATTTCGTCATGGGCGACAACAGGGATAACAGCAACGACAGCCGTTTTTGGGGTACCGTGCCAGACCACCTGGTGGTGGGAAAAGCGTTTGCCATCTGGATGCACTGGGAATCTTTATTAAGCCTGCCGAGCTTTGACCGGGTGGGCGTGATTGAATAGCGGGCTCATCAAGATCCGTCAGGCTTTCAAGAAGCCAATAAAAAGAGAAAAAAACAATGAAAAAAATTGCTTATTTTCGGGGAAATATGAATTCCCAGGGTGGCGCTTCATCGCTTGTCATGCTGATTATGGCGCTTTTTTTCGGCAGCCTCCTGATGCTGGCGGTAAAGCTGGGACCAATCTACCTCGATGACATGACGATCCGTGGCACGCTGGAGGACCTCGATGGCACCGACGGCATCGCCGGGATGCAGCCGAGGGAAATTCGCAAGCTGATTAATAAACGGTTGATCGTTAACAATATCCGGGACTTCGACGGCAAAAGTATGAAGATAAAGAAAGACGGCGATCTGGCACAGATCTTTGTCGATTATCAGGTGGGAGTGGGTATCATCTCGAATATCGATGCTGTGGTGCACTTTGAATACAGCTACGAGTTGACCGACAAGTGACTGACACTCCCGATCTGACACGGCTTCAGCGCCGCATCGGTTATCAGTTCAGCAACGTTGAGCATCTGGTATTGGCCCTGACGCACCGCAGCTATAGCAACAGCAATAATGAACGACTGGAGTTTCTGGGCGACTCAATTGTCAATATGGTGATTGCCGAGCATTTGTACGCGTCATTTGAGCGCGCCCGCGAAGGACAGCTCAGCCGCTTGCGAGCGCGCATGGTGAAAGGCGTTACGCTGGCGGAGATCGGCCGGGAGTTTGAGCTGGGCCAATATCTTCAGTTGGGTTCCGGAGAACTCAAAAGTGGCGGTTTCCGGCGTGAATCCATTCTTGCGGACGCGGTTGAGTCCATCATCGGGGCTATCTATCTCGACAGTGATTTTGAAACCTGCCGCCGCCAGGTGTTGCGCTGGTTTGATCAACGCTTGCAGGATCTCAATATCCAGGACACCCAGAAAGACCCCAAAACGCGATTGCAGGAGTACCTGCAGTCGCGCCAGTTTCCGCTGCCTTTATACGACGTCATTTCAGTTGAAGGTGAGGCTCATGCACAGACATTCCACGTGGCCTGTGCGCTGCCATCATTGAACCGGAAGACGACAGGCGCGGGCAGTAGCCGGCGCATCGCCGAACAGCAAGCCGCCCGGAGCGCCCTGAAAGAGCTGGGCGTGGAGAATGACTAAGATGACCACTGATATTACAAAGCCGGACAATCCCGATAGCCGCTGTGGCTTCGTGGCTATTGTGGGCCGCCCTAATGTGGGCAAATCCACTCTGTTGAATCACATTCTTGGCCAGAAGCTGAGTATTACCTCGCGCAAACCACAGACCACACGCCACCAGGTTCTGGGCATCAAGACCGAGGGGCCGGTTCAGGTCATTTATGTGGACACGCCGGGCATGCACGAGGAGGAGCCGCGCGCGCTCAATCGCTACATGAACCGGGCCGCAAGCTCGGCGCTCAAGGGGGTGGATGTGGTGGTGTTCGTGATAGACCAGACCAACTGGACCACAGCAGACGAGATGGTGCTGAAGAAGCTTGAAACCCTGCCGTGCCCGGTCATTCTGGCGATCAATAAAGTCGACAGAATCGAGAATCGCGACCTTTTGTTGCCGCACCTGGAAATGCTGTCCAAAAAGCGGGATTTTGCCGAAGTGATACCGATTTCGGCATTAAAAGGCATGAACCTTGAGCCCCTGGAAAAAGCGGTTAACCGGTTTTTGCCCGAGAGTGTGCATTTCTATCCTGACGATCAGATCACTGATCGCAGTCAGCGGTTTCTGGCGGCGGAAATCGTCAGGGAAAAGATAACCCGTCAGTTGGGTGCGGAGTTGCCCTATTCGGTGGCCGTCGAGATCGAAGAATTCAAGCACGATGGCAAGACCCTCCACATATCCGCTTTGATTCTGGTGGAGCGTGAAGGGCAGAAGAAAATCGTCATCGGTGACCAGGGTGATCGCTTGCGAAGCATCGGCCAGGACGCCCGTGCCGACATGGAAAAACTGTTCGACGACAAGATCATGTTGCGGCTTTGGGTCAAGGTCAAAAGGGGCTGGGCGGACAGTGACAGAGCCCTGAAAAGCCTGGGTATGAACGACTTCTGATATGGCTGGACCTGGCGCCGTGCATCAGGAGCCCGCTTACGTACTGCACCGCCGGCCTTACCGGGAAACCAGCTTGCTGGTAGACCTTTTTACCCTCAGCGACGGCCGCATGTCCATAGTGGCCCGTGGCGGCAATACCCCGAAAAGCCCCTGGAAAGCCCAGTTGCAGCCTTTCCAGGCTTTATTGCTGGATTGGGTTGGACGCAGCGAACTGAAGACGCTAACCCAGGTCGAGGTCCGGCCGGGGCCAGCGTTGCGCCATACCGACGCGCTTTACAGTGGTCTTTACCTGAACGAATTACTTCAGCGGGTTCTGCCGGTAGCCGAGGCGCAGCCGGAATTATTCGCCAGTTACATTGAAACCATCAACGCTTTGTCCCACACCAAAGACGTGGAGCCGGTGTTGCGTCGTTTTGAGAGGGCGTTTGCTCATGCGATGGGTCTCGGGTTCGACTGGGGCAGGGCAATGGATACCGGCGAGCCGGTTCAATCGGGCCAGAGCTACGGTTATGATCCGGAGCAGGGCATCGTCACTCTTACGGCGGGGGATATGCGCCTGCGGGATCTGCCCGGGGAGTGGCTCCTCGAGTTGGCAGCCGACAACCTCGACAAGCGGGAATGCCGGCGCCTGGCCAAGCGTGTTATGCGTACACTGATAGACCATCTTATGCAGGGCAAGCCTCTTAACAGCAGGGCCCTGTTCAGCCATGACCGGAGAAATCATCATGAATCCTAGAGTGCTGCTTGGTGTCAATGTCGATCATGTCGCCACCCTTCGTCAGGCGCGCGGTACCCGGTACCCGGACCCCGTGCAGGCGGCCCTGCTCGCTGAGGAAGCGGGTGCCGACGGCATCACCATCCATCCCCGGGAGGACCGGCGCCATATTCAGGACCGGGATGTGCTGATGTTGCGGGAAATGCTCAACACCAAGATGAATCTCGAAATGGCCGTTACTGACGCCATGTTGGCTTTTGCCGAGCAGGTGCGCCCGCAATGTGTTTGTTTGGTGCCCGAAAAACGCGAAGAGCTGACCACGGAAGGCGGTCTTGATGTGGAAGGCCAGGAGGCGCGGGTGGCGAAAGCCTGTGACCGGCTGGCCCGGATCGGTGCCGAAGTCTCTTTGTTCATTGACCCGGACCCCGTGCAAATTGATGCGGCGGTGCGCTGTGGCGCGCCTGTAATCGAGCTTCACACCGGCGAATACGCCGAAGCCAGGTCGCCGGAGGCGGTGGAGGCCGCCTTTAAAACTGTGGCTAAAGCCGTGGCTCATGGCCGTCGCAAGGGGCTGATCGTTAATGCCGGTCATGGCTTGAATTATCACAACACCGAGCGTGTTGCGGGGATTGCGGGTATCAATGAATTGAACATTGGTCACGCCATCATTGCCCGTGCTCTCTTCACCGGCCTGAAAGAGGCCGTGCGTGACATGCGAGCCATTCTGGATCAGGCCAGCAGTGGCTCAGGCGCTTGATCCGGCAGGTTTGTCAGCTGGGCGAGGTGTCTTTGCCCGGCGCGGCGTAGTGGTAAGTTCTGAACAGGCGCTGCCAGTCGGTTTGTTCGCTCCAGATTTCCAGTCTTTCCAGTGCCGCCAGCAGTCGGTCGGCCAGGCTTCCCACATCGGGTGCGGATTGCTTGAGACCGGTTTCAAGTTGCGCGGCGGCCGTTCTGAGGTCCGGTACGCCACAGTAGCGGGTGGCGCCGTGAAGCTTGTGAACGCATTCAAGCAGCGCCTCATGGTCGCCACTGCGCCACAGAGACCGGATCTTGAGCGAATCGCCGGATAGCTCCTCAACGAGCATGCTGAACAGTTCTTCGGCGAGATCGGTTTTGCCGGCGGCCAGACGCACACTTTCCTCTATGACAACGCAGGCTTGTTGTTGTTGCCGATTCGAGGGGCGCAGGTTGCGGCGGGCGTCGCGAGGGTCGGGAACACCGCCGGCACTTTCCTGGTTGTCGCAGGTGAAGCCCGTGTGCTGGCGTATGATGTCCGCCAGTTGGCGGCTGCTGATCGGTTTTGCCATATAGCCGCTGAATCCCTGCTGCATAAGACTTTCCTGCTCGTCTGCCAGAGCATGCGCTGTCAATGCGATGACCGGAATGTCCGGCCCGCCATCAAGGTTTCGCAGGCGCTCGGTGGTCTCTATGCCATCCATGCCCGGCATCTGAAGATCCATAAACACCAGGTCGAAGTGTTGTTGCCGGGCTTTGCTGATCGCCTCAAAGCCACTGGCGGCACCTTCGACGCTAACCTGGCAATCGTTCAGGAGCGTGAGTACGAGTTTCAGGTTGGCTTCGTTGTCATCGACCGCGAGTACCCGCGGTGAAGCCAGTCCCTGGCGACTGTCCAGGCGCGGCACTGGTGTTTCCACAGGGAGGCGGCTGTCGATGCCATGTATCAGCATCAGGAGCTCATCATACAGTGTCTCGCGGCACACCGGTTTGGCCATGTGTCCGCTGGCAAGCCCACACAGAGTCATGTCCCGGGAATCAAGCGTCGGTGTAAGCAGCAGGGTGCGACAATCCCGGTCCACTTCCAGAGTGTGGAGAAGATCCCGGTATTGGCTGGAATTGAGCAGGTGTTTTGTGATGCCAACGATGGCAAGCCCGTACCCCGCCCGGTTTTTCTGGGCACTTTCGATATATTCCAGAAGCTCAACCGGCGTCGAGACCCGGTCCACTGTCATGTCCCAGCCCGCCAGCAGGTGCTCGACGGCAAGGCCGGTGGTTTTCTGGTGTTCGAGATACACCACCCGTTCACCGGAGAGGGCGTCGCGAGGCACCGGCGTATCGCTGGCTGCGGCCAACTCTGAGCTCAGCGTAAACCAGAAAGTGGAACCCTTGCCCAAGTCGCTTTCAAGGCCAATGTTGCCGCCCATCTCTTCCACAAGACGCTTGGATATCACCAGCCCCAGTCCCGTGCCCCCGTATTGCCTCGCGGTCGACGCATCGGCCTGGCTGAAGGCATAGAACAACGACTGCTGCTGGGCCCGGGAAAGTCCCACGCCGGAGTCGGAGATGCTCAGGCAAAGAGTGACCCGGCGCGCCTCCGCATCTTCTTTTTCCAGGCTGGCGCGCAGCACCACTTCGCCGGTCTGGGTAAACTTGATGGCGTTATTGATCAGGTTGGTGATTATCTGCTTTACCCGGAGCGGATCACCCATGAGGTTGTCCGGCACGTCGTTATAGACGAGGGGTACCAGGTCCAGATTCTTACTGTGGGCCGCCGGCGCCAGCATAACCATGACGTCCTCGATCAGATTGCGCAGTTGGAAAGGCACCCTGTCCAGTATCAGTTTACCGGCTTCAATTTTCGAGAAATCGAGGATGTCGTTGATGATGGTGAGCAGGATTTCCGAGGATTTTCGGATGGTGCCGAGGTGGTCCCGCTGCTGTTTGGGCAGGGGGCTTTTAAGCAGTAATTCGGTAAACCCGATAATGCCGTTGAGGGGTGTTCGGATTTCATGGGACATGTTGGCCAGAAATTCCGATTTGACCCGGCTGGCCTGGAGTGCGTCCTTGCGGGCGATGTCCAACTCAATGTTCTGGATTTCGATGGTCTCCAGGGTTTCACGCAAATCTTCGGTCGCCTGATCAACATGTTGCTGCATTTCGGCCTGTGCATTGCTCAGGCCCTCGGCCATGTCGTTGAGCCCTGATTCCAGTTGCTCGAACTCCAGCCCGGCTCGGGTATGGACCCGGGTATCCAGTTTGCCCTCTTTCAGCTTTGTCACCGCATTGTTGAGCTCAAAAACCGGGTTGGTAAAGGAGCGACTCATGCGCAACGCAATCATAAAATTGAGTCCGACACCTCCGAGGATCAATAAAAGGCTGAACAGCAGTGCCTTGTAGGTTTCTTTCTCGGCGCGCAAGTGGGACATTTCCAGAGTCACCCAGCCAATGGGCTTTGCTGTTCCGGATGACGGTTTCCCGGGCTCAACCTCCGTAATGCTGTCCAGCATCAGGTCCCGGACGTAGATCGGCGAGGTAAATAAAGTGCTGTCGCCCCGTCGCAAGTGCCGGACCTCCTGCAGGGTCAATGTGTTGCGGTCAGTCTCGCCCGTACGTGCGGGGCCGGTATGAACAAGCCGCTCGCGCTTGGCGTTGTAGAAACTCAGGGAGCGCACGTCCTGCTCTTCCAGGAGGGAACCGGACAAGCTACTGAGCAGGCCGAGATTGCCGGTAAGCATACCGTACTCGGCGGCTGAGGCGACTTGACGCGACAGGGCGTCGCCCCGATCCCTGAGTTGCTGCTCGATATTGCTGAGTCGGCTATAGGTGAAGAAAGCGCCCAACATGAGTGTCGTTGCAAGGGTAGGGACCAGGGTCGCCACCAATACTTTCTTGCGAATACCCCAATGACGCATGAACTGTTTCCTGGATTTATCAGCGCGGGCAGAGTGGTTGTCCGCGAATGGTTATAGCCGGCGGTCATGTCCATAGCAAGAAGCTGTATTGGGCGACCGTCGGTGTTATGCGTATTATGCGACCGGGGTGTTCCCTCTGATAAAATCATTAACCAACCGGGCAACGCCGGAGTGTATCATAGAGGGTTGGAACTCACCGATGTCGGGCATCAGGAGCGAGAATGGTTATGCATTTCCCCACGATAGAGGACTATGTCGGGCACACCCCCCTGGTGCGCCTGCAGCGACTGCCAGGCGAGACCAGCAACGTGATTCTGGGTAAGCTGGAAGGCAACAATCCGGCCGGTTCGGTCAAGGACCGGCCCGCCATCAGCATGATCCAGGAAGCCGAACGCCGTGGTGACATCAAGCCGGGCGACACTTTGGTCGAGGCGACCAGCGGCAACACCGGCATCGCGCTGGCCATGGCCGCCGCGATCAAGGGCTACCGCATGGTGCTGATCATGCCCGCCAATGCCAGTGAAGAGCGCCGGGCGTCCATGCGGGCCTATGGGGCTGAAATTATAAACGTGACGGCTGAAGCAAGCATGGAAGGCGCTCGCGATCTGGCTGCGCGCATGGCTGCGGATGGCGAAGGCTTTGTTCTGGACCAGTTCGCCAACCAGGACAACCCACTGGCCCATTACCGCACCACCGCTCCCGAAATATGGGAACAGACCCAGGGTAAAATAACCCACTTTGTCAGTTCCATGGGCACCACTGGCACTATCATGGGGGTTTCCCGTTACCTGAAGGAGCGTAATCCCGACATTCAGATTGTCGGTTTGCAGCCGGAAGAAGGAGCCTCGATTCCGGGTATTCGACGCTGGCCCGAGGCCTACCTCCCAAAGATATTCGATGCCGCCAGAGTGGACCAGGTCATGGATATCGGCCAGGAGGAGGCGGAAAACACCATGCGTGCGCTCGCCCGGCGCGAAGGAATTTTCTCCGGTGTGTCATCAGGGGGCTCGGTTGCTGCAGCCTTGCGATTGTCAGAACAGGTTGAAAATGCGGTTATTGTGGCCATCATTTGTGATCGGGGCGACCGTTACCTCTCCACCGGCGTCTTCCCCGCGGCCTGATAAAAACGCTAAAAAGCATTAACGAGAGCAGATTATGAGCAGACGACGCAGAAAAAGCCTGCCGGCCGAACCCGTTCAGTGCGTCATTGAAACACTGAGTCATGACGGCCGTGGCATTGCGCGGCAAAACGGCAAAACACAGTTTGTGGATGGCGCCCTGCCTGGCGAAACCGTCATGGCCAAGATGATCGGCTCTCGCAAGAAGTTCGACGAACTCCGGACCCTGGAAGTGCTTGAGGCCGCTCCCAATCGCATTACGCCGCCCTGCGAGTTTGCTGATTTGTGTGGCGGCTGCAGTCTGCAACACATGAGCGGCGACGCCCAGATCGGCTACAAGGAAAATACCCTGCGGGAGCACTTTGCTCATTTTGGGGGTATTGCGCCGGAACATTGGGCGTCGCCCATGCGAGCGTCAGCGCTGGGCTATCGGCGCAAGGCCCGGTTAGGCGTGCGGTTTGTCCCCAAACGGGATTCAGTGCTGGTGGGGTTTCGGGAAAAGCGTAATAGTTTTTTGACGGACATCGACCACTGCGCCGTGCTGGATCCCCGAATCGGGGATCGCATCACGGCATTGCGCGAGATGCTCTATACACTGCAGGCCTATCAGTCGATTCCCCAGATTGAAGTGGCTTGTGGCGATCACGAAGCGGCGCTGATTTTCCGCAACATGGACACCCTGAGCCCGGGCGATTACGAGACCCTGGTGGCCTTCGGCAAAGAGCAGGATCTGCAAATTTACCTGCAGCCAAAAGGTCCGGACACGGTTCACAAAATCTGGCCGGAGCTGGGCGAGGACCGCTTGACTTATCGTCTGGCGGACTTCGGCCTGACCATGAAATTTCATCCCATGGACTTCACCCAGGTGAATGCCGAGATCAATCAGACCATGGTGGCGCGGGCAGTGGACTGGCTGGATATTCAGGCCGGGGACAGGGTTCTGGATCTGTTTTGCGGCCTGGGTAACTTCACCTTGCCGATCGCACGGAGTGCGGGCCAGGTGGTTGGCGTTGAGGGCGATGAAACCATGGTGGTCAGAGGCCGCGAGAATGCCGCGCTAAACGGCCTGGACAACACCGCCTTTCATGGCGCCAACCTCCAGGCCGACTTTACCGGCGAGTCCTGGGCCAAAGAAGGTTTTGATAAAATATTGATTGATCCGCCACGGTCGGGCGCTCAGGAAATTTGCGAGTACCTGACCGCATTCGGGGCCCGGCGCATTGTTTATGTATCCTGTAATCCGGCGACTCTGGCCCGGGATGCCGGAGTACTGGTCAGTCACGGTTACCGTCTGGTCCGTGCCGGTGTAATGGATATGTTTCCCCATACCACCCATGTTGAGTCCATTGCTCTTTTTGAGCGTGACTGATGTTTATGAAACCCGGATGACTGTTTCGTCGTCGGTACGGGATAATTGGCGGGAAAGGTTGCTGGCATGGTAAAAGTTCGTGAAGATTACGCACTTACCCCCGATGGCCATATAGATGTCAACGGCTGGATCCGGAAAATCCAGTCCCAGGTCCATCTCGATAATCTTGAACAGTTTCGCCGTGCCTGCGAGAAGAGCGCGCAGATTGATTTTCAGGCCTTTCGGGAGGACCGGCTCTGGGCGCCCGGCGCCAGCAGTTTTCGCACCGGGATCGAAATGGCTCAGGTGCTGGCGGAACTTCATATGGACCAGGCCAGTCTGGTGGCGGCCATTCTCTACCGGGCCGTGCGGGAAGAACGTGTCTCTCTGGCTGAAATCAGGCAAGAGTTTGGCGACGAGATCGCGACTCTGATTGATGGCGTCCAACAGATGGCTGTCATCTCCACCATCCACCATCCCCTCAAAGGTAATGTTCTCGGCCAGAGCCAGGGCCAGCTGGACAATGTCCGCAAAATGCTGGTGACCATGATCGATGATGTCCGTGTCGCTTTGATCAAACTGGCGGAGCGTACCTGCGCCATTCGGGCGGTCAAGGAGGTGGCTTCGGACAAGCGCATGCGGGTGGCCAGGGAAGTGTTCGATATTTACGCCCCCCTGGCGCAACGCCTTGGCATTGGCCATATCAAGTGGGAGCTGGAAGATCTTTCCTTTCGCTATCTGCATGATACCGCCTACAAGAAAATAGCGAAGCTGCTGGATGAGAAGCGGCTGGATCGGGACAGCTACGTTCGCGACGTTCTGTGTACTCTGGAAGCGGCGTTAAAGGCAGCGGGCATCAAAGCCGAACTGAGCGGCCGAGCCAAGCATATCTACAGCATCTGGCGAAAAATGCGTCGCAAGGGCATCGATTTCTCCCAGGTTTACGATGTGCGGGCAGTTCGTGTTCTGGTGCCGGATATTCGCGACTGTTATGGCGCGCTGGGTATTGTTCATGGCCTGTGGCGTCATATCCCCAATGAATTTGATGACTACATCGCCAGCCCCAAGGAAAATGGCTATCAGTCCCTGCATACCGCGGTAGTAGGGCCTGACGGCAAGGTTATGGAGGTTCAGATCCGCACGCGTAAAATGCACGAGGAGGCCGAACTTGGCGTGTGCGCTCACTGGCTCTACAAAGGGACGGATAAAGGTAACCGTTCCACCGGTTACGAGGCCAAGATCAACTGGTTGCGTCAGGTTCTGGAGTGGCAGGAGGATTTGGGCGATGTCTCGGAGGTGATGGGCGAGCTCAACAACGATGTGACCCCTGACCGGGTCTATGTATTCACGCCCGAGGGCCATGTGGTGGATCTGCCGGAGAGCGCCACGCCAGTGGACTTCGCCTATCGTGTGCATACCGAAGTTGGCCACGCCTGCCGGGGCGCGCGCGTGAATGGTCGCATCGTACCCCTGACCTATTCATTGAAAACCGGCGACCAGATCACGATTCTCACGTCCAACAAATCAGCGCCAAGTCGCGACTGGCTCAATCCCAGCCTGGGCTATATCCACACCTCCCGCGCCCGTAACCGGGTTGCGCACTGGTTCAAGGAACAGGATAGGGACCGCAACATCGCAGACGGCCGGGCCATTCTGGAGGACGAATTCACCAGACTGTCCCTTTCCGGTGCTGACTTCAACGCGGTCGCCCAAAAGGTCAAATACCGGGAAGTTGACGACCTGTTCGCTGCGATCGGCGCCGGCGATCTGAAGCCTGCCCATGTCGCCACTGTGGCGCAGCAGATGATGGAACCCCGGGCTGAACAGCCGGCATTGAAGCTCCGCACCCCGCCCAGAAAAGGCTACGATACCGCATCCGATATTGAGATCCAGGGAGTTGGCAACCTCAAGACCCAGGTTGCGAGATGTTGCAAGCCGTTGCCGGGCGACCCGATCGGCGGCTACATTACGATGGGGCGTGGTGTCACTGTGCACCGGGATGACTGCATGACCTTCTTGCATCTGAAAGATCATGAGCCTAATCGCATCATTGAAGTCAACTGGGGCGGTAAGGCCGAGGCGGTCTACCCGGTGGATATTGGCATCGAGGCCTACGACCGCTCCGGCCTGCTGCGGGACATCACTCAGGTGCTATCGTCGTCACGCTGCAATGTTCTGGCCATGAATACCCACTCCAATGAAGACGACAATACCGCCAGTCTCACGGTCACCGTGGAGATTTCCAGTCTGGAGCAGCTGGCGCGCTTACTGGCACAGATTCGCGGATTGCCCAATATTATGGATGTTCGCCGTAACCGAAGGTAACCCATGAGCTACTCGATTGATGATCTGATAACACTGATGGCCCGCCTGCGGGACCCTGAAACCGGCTGTCCCTGGGACTTGAAACAGACCTATCGCAGCATCGTGCCTCATACTCTGGAGGAGGCTCATGAAGTCGCCGATGCCATTGAGCGGGCCGATTACGCCCATCTGGAAGATGAGCTGGGGGATTTGCTGTTCCAGGTGATTTTTTACAGTCAACTTGGCGATGAAGACGGCCACTTTGATTTCGGCAGTGTTGTCGACCATCTGGTGCGAAAGCTGGTTCGGCGCCACCCCCATGTTTTTCCGGACGGCAGCCTTGCTAGCCGGATCGATCCGGACAGGCGGCCGACCGAAGCGCAAATCAAGACCCGGTGGGAGCAGATCAAAGCCGAAGAAAGAGCGGCAGTGGCGAGTTCAGACAGCCCCGTTGAGCCGGCCAGCCATCTTGATGGTATTGCCCGTGCCCTGCCGTCGATGGCGCGAGCGGAAAAACTGCAGAAAAGAGCGGCCAGCCATGGCTTCGACTGGCCGGATGTGGCGCCTGTTTTTGATAAGCTCCATGAAGAAATCGACGAGCTGCGGGAGGCCTGGTGCAATGCCCAGGCTTATCCCGGGGCTGACACTCAGGATGCCGTTGAGGATGAGCTGGGCGACCTTTTGTTTGTCTGCGTTAACCTGGCGCGCTTCATGAAAGTGAACCCTGATCAGGCGCTGCGCCGGACGAACCACAAATTCGATGCGCGTTTTCGGGCAATTGAAAAACGCCTGGCGGCCGAAGGACGGGACATGGATTCCCAAAGTCTGGAGGCACTTGACGCCATTTGGCAGTCAGTGAAGGGGGTGGAGAAGCAATAGGGTTCTCTAGCCCACTGTTTTCCCGGCTTTGCGGCCGCATCAATAAGTATAATCCCCGGCGGGCGCTCGGGCTTTAAACTGTCAGTCTCGGCTCGATTTTGTACAATAGGCATAGACAAAGGCCATGGCCTTTAGCATCCTCAATCTACTTCAAAACCATTGTACCCGTACTAAAAAGCAGGAGTCGCTCTCTATGAAAATTAACGCCCTGGTGAACTATTGGGACAAACACGCCAGCGGTCGCCTGACCCGGGAGCCCTCGCTGATGTCGGTCTGTGACCGACATCATGAATACCTAGAACGATTGTCGGCCCGTTACCCGCTAAAGACCACCCAGGAGTTGCTACGTGATCTCATCTCAACAGCCCTGGACGAGCTCGAGACCAGCTTCCCCTATGAACAGGGCGCGCGCGTGGTCGCGCTGGATGAGGATGGCGACGAGATATACGAAGACGAAGGTCTGACGCCGAGATTTGTGCGTTTAAGTCAGAAGCATATCCAGCGGCTCAAGTCCCGTGAGGTTGAATCCGCCACCTGACAGGCGGCGACTCGTGAGTGGGCGCCTCTGTTGCCCGGGTGCCCGGCTCGGACCGGGCGCGTGCGCCCCCCGGGAGTTTATCAGCCTAATGGTGATCCCCCTTATCTCCCTTCAGTTTGTCCTTCAGCGGACTAAGTTGCGCCAGGTCATCCAGCACTGCGGCGACCAGATCGTTCAAAATGTCAGTTTCCGACCTGTCAGGGTAGAGTTCCGCCAGCGCCGCGACGCGTGCCGCATCTTCCAGTGGAAGCCGAAGCCGGTAATCATGAGTCCGCTCCACTGTTTCTTTTTCGCTCTGCCACTGTTTGGGTAAATCGGTCACTTTCATCTTGTCTCCTTGTTTTCTCAGGACTGAGCTTGATCACTTGGGGCGAAGAGCCTTTTCGTGGCGCCCCTCCGGTGTCAAGATAGCGTGATTATGGACTTGCTGATCAGTTCCTTAGTATCGTTATAAGTCTTGCTTTCAGTCAATTCAAAAGGACTCCGTGTGACAGAATTACATCCCGATCTTCGTGAAAACGTGCGTCTTCTGGGCGAGCTGCTGGGCCAGAGCATCCAGGGATACCCGGGTGAGGAATGTTTCGATCTGATAGAACAGATCCGCCAGGCCGCAAAAGCCGACCGGCACCAGGAGAGCGGTTCGGGCCAGCGTCTGGTGCAACTTCTCACGCAGATCAGTGACGACCAGCTGCTGCCGGTTACCCGGGCGTTCAACCAGTTTCTGAACCTGGCGAATCTGGCGGAGCAGTATCACGGAGTGCGCCGCAATCGCGGCGGCCAGTCGGATTTGATGGTGGAGTCGTTAAGCGATGTTTTCGAGCGTCTCGATGCCCAGGGTGTATCGGCAGAGGCTCTTTACCAACGGGTACGGGACCTGCGGATTGAATTTGTCCTGACCGCGCACCCCACGGAAGTGGCCCGGCGCACGCTTATCATGAAGTACGATGAAATGTCGGACTGCCTGGCTCGCCTGGATCACGACGATCTACTGGTGGCCGAGCGCGAAGATATCATTCAGCGTTTGCGTCAGCTTATTACTGAGGCCTGGCATACTGACGAAATCCGACACCAGCGTCCCACGGCGGTCGATGAGGCCAAGTGGGGGTTTGCCGTTATCGAAAACAGTCTTTGGCAGGCTGTGCCGCGTTTTCTTCGCAGTCTTGATCATTCCCTGAGTCAGGCCACAGGCCAGGGCCTTGCCACAGACGCGGCGCCCATCAAGATTGCTTCCTGGATGGGCGGCGATCGTGACGGCAACCCCAACGTCACTCACAAGGTGACCCGGGAGGTTTTCCTTCTGGGCCGCTGGATGGCCGCCGACCTGTACCTCCGGGATATCCAGTCATTACGGGCGGAGCTGTCCATGTGGCAAGCCAATGACGCGCTGATATCAGAGGTCGGCGAAAGCCGGGAGCCCTACCGCGAGGTGTTGGGCCGGCTGCGGGATCGCCTGCTGAAAACTCGCGACTGGGCTGAGGCCCGGCTCGATGGCAAGTCCGCGAATGAACAGGATATCCTGTTTGAAAACGCGGACCTGACGGGTCCGTTGGAACTGTGTTACCAGTCCCTGCTGGATTGCGGTCTTGAGGCCATCGCGAATGGGCCGTTACTGGATACCCTTCGTCGCGCCTACACGTTTGGCCTGCCGCTGATCCGGCTTGATATCCGTCAGGAAGCCAGCCGTCATGCGGAGGCGGTGGCCGAAATAGTCGATTTTCTGGAACTGGGGGATTACCTTTCTTGGAGTGAGCCCGAGCGCCAGGAATTTCTGGTACGGGAGCTGCAGGGCCGACGCCCACTCATACCGCGTCACTGGCAACCTTCGGAGCAGGTCAGGGAAGTGCTGGACACCTGTGAGGTGGTTGCGGGCCAGACTCCCGAGGCCCTCGGTTCCTATGTGATTTCCATGGCCAGCAAGCCCTCTGATGTGCTCAACGTGATTCTGCTGTTGCGCGAATCGGGCATGACCTTCCCCATGCGGGTGGTGCCTCTGTTTGAAACCCTGGACGATTTGACCGGGGCGCCTGATAGCATGGAAGCACTGTTTAAAGTTGACTGGTATCGGGCCTATTGTCAGAACCATCAGGAAGTGATGATCGGTTATTCCGATTCCGCCAAGGATGCCGGCCAGATGATGGCGGCCTGGGCCCAGTACCGGGCTCAGGAAAGCCTGACTCAGGTTGCCAGCCAGGCCGGCATGCAATTGACGCTTTTCCATGGCCGCGGCGGCACGGTCGGTCGTGGCGGCGGCCCGGCGAACCGGGCGATTCTGTCCCAGCCACCGGGTTCGGTGAACGGCAGTTTCCGTATTACCGAACAGGGTGAGATGATCCGCTTCAAATTCGGTCTGCCGCGCCTGGCGGAGCAGAGCCTGACGCTTTACACCACCGCCGTGATTGAAGCCACACTGGCGCCGCCGCCGGGCCCGGAGCCGGAATGGCGGGAAGCCATGGACTGGCTGACTGAGCGCTCTTTAAAGTCTTACCGCCAGGTGGTTCGCGACGATCCGGACTTTGTGCCTTATTTTCGCCAGGCCACGCCGGAGCAGGCCCTGGGCAAGCTGGCCCTGGGTAGCCGCCCGGCGCGTCGCAAGGCCACGGGTGGGGTGGAAAGCCTGCGTGCCATACCCTGGATTTTTGCCTGGACCCAAACCCGGATGATGTTACCGAGCTGGCTGGGCAGCGATGTGGCGCTCAAGGAGGCTGTAAACTCCGGGCGTCTGCCGGTTTTGCAGGACATGATGGCGCATTGGCCGTTTTTCAAAACCTATATCGATATGCTGGAAATGGTACTGGCCAAATCCGACATACAGATTGCAGAATACTATGACAGGACTCTGGTCGACCCTGAGTTGCAACCTCTCGGTGAAAATTTGCGCCAGCGGCTGGCTGAATGTGTCGAGTTGGTCAAGAATCTCAAGCAGCAGGACTGGCTCCTGCAGGCGCAGCCGGTTTTTGCGCATTCCATGAGAGTGCGCAGCCCCTATACGGACCCCTTGCACTATTTGCAGGCCGAACTCTTGCGGCGTGACCGTGAGGGCTCCGAAACAGGCCAGGTGTCCGAACTGGTTGAGCGTGCGCTCAAAGTAACCATGGCGGGTATTGCTGCTGGCATGCGAAACACCGGTTGATGAGCTTGTCTAGAAAAACGGAAGGAGGTGGCTGTGGCTTTGTCTGTCCGGCTTGAGTCCTTTCTGAATCGAAGGCGGGCGCCGGCTGGCTGACTGATTCTTGATGATTTCGGTCATCCACGGGGATTGTTGATCCCCGCTATCATCGCGTGACATCAGGTGTTTCGGTTGGGTTTTTTCAGGGGTTCATAGGTCTTAATCCATTGGTTAGTTTACCCTGTACGGAGATCGACTTTCCCTTGGTGGCCCGAGTTCGTATAATGCTCGATCTTCAATAATTTACGGTGCCCTCGGCGCATGTCATCGCAAAAACTATTCTATTAAACGGGAGCAATCCGTATGAGAGTTATCATGTTAGGCGCGCCAGGCGCGGGCAAGGGCACCCAGGCCCAGTTTATCTCTGAGCGCTTCGGGATACCCCAGATTTCGACAGGGGAGATGTTGCGCTCGGCAGTCAAGGCCGGTTCGGAGTTGGGCAAGAAGGTCAAGGAAGTGATGGCGAGCGGTGGTCTGGTCTCCGACGACATCATCATCGCTTTGATTGAAGAGCGCATAAAACAGGATGATTGCCGCAATGGTTTTCTGCTGGATGGCTTTCCGCGCACCATTCCTCAGGCTGAAGCGCTGAGTAAACAGGGTATTCACATCGATTATGTGATTGAGATTGCGGTTGATGACGAAGAGATCGTTCGCAGGCTGTCCGGTCGTCGTGTCCATGAGCCCAGCGGTCGCACCTATCATGAAAAATACGATCCACCGAAGGTACCGGGAAAAGACGATGACACGGGCGAGCCACTTGTGCAGCGCTCGGACGATAGCGAAGAGACCGTGCGCAAGCGTCTGAAAATCTATCACGACCAGACCGCGCCCCTGGTAGATTATTATCAGGAATGGGCAGAGCAAGAACCGGATGCCGCTCCCAAATATGTTCGGGTAGAAGGGGTCGGCTCCCTGGACGACATCCGCAACCGGATTCTGGAAAAGCTGGATCAGTAGCTGGAGGATGTCATTGAACTTACTTGCCCTCGATACATCCTCGGAGGGTTGCTCGGCAGCGTTGTTGCAAAATGGTCGACTGACTGATCGTTTCACTCTCGCCCCTCGGGGCCACACCCGGCTGCTTATGCCGATGGTGAGAGAGTTGCTGGCGGAGCAGGGTCTGGCAGTGTCCGCTCTGGACGCTGTGGCCTTTGCCCGGGGTCCCGGTTCTTTCACTGGCCTGCGAATCGCAACGGGCGTGGTTCAGGGCCTGGCTTATGGTCTGGGCATCGCCGTTGTGCCCGTGTCCTCGCTCGCGGCCGTGGCGGCGCGGGTAGCCCGGGAAAGTCCTGCAGTGACCACCGACACTGGCATCGCCGTTGCGTTCGATGCCCGGATGGGCGAAGTCTATTGGGGTTGCTACAGGCTGAATGACGGCCGGCCGGAGCCGCTTGCGCCGGAACGGGTGTGCGCGCCCGGCTCGGTGACCCTGCCCAATGGTGCGCATCAGTGGCTGGGTGCGGGTTCAGGCTGGACCCTGCAAGCGGATATGCCGATTGCTGTGACGTCGCGGGTCGCTCACCCGGATACAAGCTGCGTTCCCCGTGCCCGTGAAGTCGCCATCCTTGGCGAGCTTGCCTGGCAGCGCGGCGAGACGGTGCCCGCGTTTGAAGCCATGCCGGTGTATCTGCGCGATGAAGTCACCTGGCAAAAACTGCCTGGTCGTTAACCTACCTTTTATCAGGATTGCCCGCCATGGATTTGTGGCACATTGTCGTATTGGCCATTATTCAGGGACTGACCGAATTTCTGCCGATCAGCAGTTCCGCGCATTTGATCCTGCCGTCGCAATTACTGGGCTGGCCTGACCAGGGCCTGGCATTCGATGTGGCGGTTCATGTCGGCACGCTCATGGCAGTGGTCTGGTATTTCCGTCGTGATGTGGGGCGTTTGAGCCAGGCCTGGCTGCTGGATACGCTGCATCGAAGGGTAGGCGCCGACAGTGGCCTGGCCTGGGCCATCATTCTTGCGACCATTCCGGCGGGTCTGGCAGGTCTG
This sequence comes from Oleiphilaceae bacterium, assembly GCA_018334495.1. Lineage (GTDB taxonomy): Bacteria > Pseudomonadota > Gammaproteobacteria > Pseudomonadales > Oleiphilaceae > Marinobacter. Next base: position 57,861 of record JAGXLV010000002.1, on the reverse strand, counting down.
CTGCTGAATGATGTGATTGAGAGCCATCTGAGGTCGGGTCTGGTAATAGCGCTGACCACGATAGTCTTCGGGCTTGCGCTGTGGTGGGCCGACGCCCGCAGTCGCCGGGTTCGCATGCTGGACAGTCTGCGGTTGCGTGACGCTGTCGTTATTGGCCTGGCTCAGGCCATCGCGCTGATTCCGGGAACCTCCCGCTCCGGCATAACCATGACGGCGGCGCTTTTTCTCGGTTTTAACCGGGATTCAGCCGCCCGCTTTTCGTTTCTGTTGTCCATCCCGCTTATTGCCGCTGCCGGCCTGCTCAAGACCATCGAGCTGATTGAATTGGGCGAGGGCGCTGACTGGTTGTCAATCGGTCTGGGTGCGGCCCTTTCGTTTATCAGCGCCGTGATCTGTATTCATCTTTTTTTGCGTTTTCTTGAACGTATCGGCCTTATGCCTTACGTGATCTATCGACTCATACTGGGCATCCTGTTGTGGATTATACTTTGGTAACGGACTTTAAATTTGGCCTTGTTTATCTCATGATTATATACTGATGTGTAGGTCGCGCTCATCGCGCGGTATGGCTTGAACGTTATGGACACGATTGCATGGTTGGTGGACTGAATCCGAACAGCCTTAACCCGGCGCAATCCGAGGCGACTTCTGCCCGCGCCCGGCCGGACGTTGCCCGTAATTCGGCCGCCAGTGGTCCCAATGCCACCGAAGACGCCAACCGACAGGCCCTGAGCCAGGCGAGTTCGGAGCGCGACACGAGCCGTCTCCCTGATGTTATTGATACAGCTGCCATCAACCGCAGAGTTGAGGCACGCCAGGCCGCGGAGGACTCGCGTTTTGAGCGTTTCAGAGCCGATGAGATGCCGAGGGCAAGTTCGCAGGCACTGGACGTTTTCGCCTCGGTGGCCGCTCAGCGAGATGGCTCGGATGTGGAGTTGGCCGGCATTGATATCCGGGTTTGATGCCATTTCCTGGCGGTGAACCTCTTGCGGTGGGCTGCTCTGACAGGGTAGATCCTTCGCCCGCACAAGATCTTGCTAAAAAGCTCTTATTACCCTTTCTCGGCGCCCTGGACCCCCGGCGGACCTGTGACGTTGATGTTCTGCTTTATGCGGATGAATTCGGCCTGGCGTTGCAATGGACAGGCAAGGGCGCGCCCGGGCCGGTGCGCGCGGAATTCGGCTCCGGCAAGGCCGGCTACCGTCTTGAGCACGGTGGTGGACGGGGGCAGCTCATTGCTCGCGCCGTGGGAATGCAAAAAACCCGGCGCATACTTCACATTCTGGATGCTACGGCAGGCCTGGGGCAGGACGCCTTTGTACTGGCCGGCCTCGGTTGCCGGGTGACCCTGATCGAGCGTTCGCCTGTCATCCATGCTCTGTTGGCTGATGGTTTGGCGCGTGCCCGCCTCAATCCTTTGACGGCACCGGTGGTTGAGCGCATGACCCTGATCAGTGCAGACGCCAGGCAATGGCTTGAACGGGCCGAGCCCGGCGTGGCCGATGTCATATACCTTGACCCCATGTTTCCGCACCGGGACAAATCCGCTCTGGTAAAAAAGGAAATGCGGGTTTTTCGGGAGGTGGTGGGGGATGACGAGGACGCCGCCAGCCTGCTTGAGGAGGCCCAGAACAAGGCCAGTTATCGGGCTGTGGTAAAGCGACCCCGCAAAGCGCCCGTCCTTGGAGCCACTGAACCCGCCACACGACTTGAGGGCAAAACCAGCCGCTACGATATCTACCCGGTTCGGGCCTTTCCGTCCGATTGACCCCTGTCCGCCTCAGGAGCCGAGCATGGTCACCTGTTGTATAGCCTGGCGCTTCTCGACACTGAGCACCAGCCAGGCGTCCTCTGCTACTTCGTCAAGGCCTTCCCCGTAACACAATTTGCCGTTGTCATCGGTGCCGATGACTTCATTTTTCTTGAGATTGTTAATAAAGTTACGGAACAGAGTCTTGTCGAAAAACTCCGGAGCGTTCAGCCCGAACAGGATGGACATGCGCTCAGCCATCAGCGTGCTTTGCTGCTCCAGTTCGCTGGCGGTGATCGTGCCTGAGCCGTTTTTGCGAAGCGCCGCAATAACCAGGTGGTAGCGTTCCAGGGTCTGAATGATCAGCCGTGACAGGACCCTCAGGCGCAACATCTGTTCGGTGGCCTGTTCCGGCCGGTAGATGCGGTCGCCCTCAATTCGTAACAGGTTCTGGCCAGCCAATACGTCGAGCCATTGGTCAATGACTTTCTCTGCCTCTTCCGGCTCATATTTCATGAAAAGCTCTGACTGGAGATAGGGGTAGGCAACGCCGGAAAGATAGACCACTTTCTGCCGGGACAGCGATGTGTTGTTTTCGAACAGGCAGGCGATGAGTGATGGCAGGGCAAACAGGTGCTGGATATTATTCCTGTAATAGGTCATCAGAATGGCGTTGCTGCCTTCCAGAGCAATAATATCGCCAAGCTTCTGGGGCTGGCGTTCGATCAGTGCCATTTCCTCGCAATAGGCGACCCAGTCACTGCCGCTGCCCTCCGGTAACGTGACGGTATGGGCATAGGGAAACGCGCGCAGCAGGTCGGCAAACTGATCCATCAGGCGGCTGAGCTGGATTTCATCCATAGCCAGTCGCTCGGTGCTCAGCAATACCGTCGCCGTCATGCAAATGGGGTTGACCGCGACCGCGGCGTTGATTCGGGTAGCCACCTCTCTGGACAAGGTATTCACTGCTTCGTTAATCCAGGGCGCACGGGCGCCGGGATCGTAGGTTTGTGCATCCCAACCCGGGTTGACGTCATCCAGTACAGTTTTCAGCGGAATAGGGTCACCAAAGTTCAGGGCAACCTTACCGAAGGAACTCCGCAAACGCCTGACGGTTTTCAGCAAGGACAGGACACTCTCTTTTTCTTTCTTTTTGCCGCGCAACTCACTCAGATAAGACCGGCCCTCTATCAACTTTTCATAGCCGATATATACAGGTACAAACACGATGGGCTTGTGGTGGTCTCGCAGGAAACTGCGCACGGTCATGGCGAGCATGCCCGCTTTGGGCGCCAGCATTCGGCCGGTGCGACTGCGCCCACCCTCGACAAAGTATTCCACGGAGTATCCCCGCGAAAACATAAGGTGCATGTATTCGTTAAACACTGCGCCATAGAGCGGATTGTTCTTGAAGCTGCGGCGCATGAAAAATGCCCCGCCACGGCGTAGCACGGGGCCCACCAGGGGCATGTTCAGATTGATGCCGGCCGCTATATGAGGCGGCATCAAACCGTTCTTGTACAGCACGTAGGACAGAAGCAGATAATCGATATGGGATCTGTGACAGGGCACATAGACCACGGCATTTTCCTGGGCCACGTCCTGTGCGACTTTGATATTGTTGACCGCAATGCCGTTATACAGGCGATTCCAGAGCCAACTGAGCAGGCCCTCCATGATACGGATGGTCGCCACAGACATGTTGGCGGCAATTTCGTTCGCGTATTTTCGGGCCTGGGCCCGGGCCTTTTGCGGAGGAATCTTGTTTCTGCGTGCGGTGTCCTTGATGGCGCTCTGGACCGGGGCTGTGCGCACGAGCCCTGACACCAGGGTTCGGCGGTGGGAAAGGTCCGGCCCCAATACCGCTTGCCTTACCCGGCGGAAATGCGTGCGCAGGACACGGGCAAGTTTCCTGCTGGCGGGCTTTTGATCGCCCCGGTATTCGTCAACGACCTCACTGAGAGAGAGCGGCTTGCTGAACTGCACGTAGGTGTTGCGGCCATGAACCAGGATGATCAGCAACTTCTGAAGGCGACCGGCCACCGACCAGGTGTCTGACAGAAGCAATTTGAAGACCGATTTGGCTTTATCCGGCGCACGGCCCCAGAATAACGAAACCGGCACGATCTGGACGTCCAGTGTCGGGTCCTCAAGACACAGTCTCACGTACTCTTTCATGCGGGCTGTGGGCACTGGCACCTGCTTGCGGTTGAACATCCCCCCCGTGCGCCGGTACAGGAAAAAGAACGAGCGGCCGGGGCCACCGTGAACCGGGAGCGGGTCTTCCGGGAATGGCAGGCCGGCCTTGAGAGCTTCGTGCTGTAATACCAGCCGGCTTGAGAGTGAATTGTAATGCAGGGCGTAGCAAACCGGTTTTTTGGGGTCGAGGCCCAGGTCCTCCCGGTCAGCACCGATGACATCGGTTCGAACCCAGAGGAATAGCAGTTTGCGCAACAGAGTGAGGAAAAAACGGCTAATGCCCGGCAAAATACGCATAGAGTTCACTCTTTTTTAAAATCAGCATGCAAGTGTACTGCCTCCGAATGCCGGCGAAAAGCGCTGCAGTGTGTGATGGCGTAACCGGCGGTATGGTACATTCTGCGGGCTTACGAAAAACAGTGGGGGAAACACAATGACACAGAGCGCGAGAGTCGGAGACTGGCGTCGCCCGGGTGAAGAGGATGACATCGTGGCTTTGTCTGGCAGTAATATCCTGCAACCGGCCTCCGGCTGGTTTCAGCGATGGTCTGATGTAAAAAACCGACTGGTTGCGGGCAGTGAACCCGTGTTTGTCGGTCGGTTTAATGACCGCGACCTGTTTGTCGTTGAGGTCGTGTCGGAAGATCTGCGGAGCGAAGATCAGCCGATACCCTTGCGCGAAGCTCTGCTGAGTCGTCCGGACGCGCCGGCGGCTCTTATTGGAACGGCTGTCCAGATTCAGCATTGGTGGCAGGACCACCGGTTTTGCGGGCGGTGCGGTGATCAGACGATCTATCATGCGGTTGAGCGCACCCGTTGGTGTGAGAACTGCGAAATTTCCTGGCATGCCCGGCTCGCGCCCTGCGTGATCGTGGTGGTGCGTCGTGACGGCCGGTTTCTCCTTGCCCGGTCGTCCCGAACCCGCAGGCACTATTTCAGTCTCATTGCGGGCTTTGTCGAACCCGGCGAAAGCGCCGAAGAAGCAGTGCGTCGGGAAGTCATGGAGGAAACCGGGCTGTCGGTGATCAATATCCGATACCAGGCTTCCCAGCCATGGCCGTTTCCCCATCAGTTGATGCTTGGTTATTTTGCCGACTATGACGCCGGCGAGCTGATTTTGCAGGAAGACGAGCTGGCGGACGCAGACTGGTTTGAGCCGGGCAATCTGCCGCCGGTGCCGCCCTCGACAACCATCGCGGGCAGGCTGATCAGCGCGATGGAAAGTGAAATAATGACAGGTAGGGCGGCGAAGTGAGGTGCCCCGCCGTTCTGGTCTTTGATTCAGGTATTGGCGGTCTGAGCGTTGCTCAACACATTGCCCATCAAATACCCGGAATGCATTTGACCTACCTGGCTGACAATGCCGGTTTTCCTTACGGCAACCAGCCCGATGAGCTGGTAATTTCGCGGTGTGTAGGCATGATTCGCCGGAGTCTGCTGCAGACCCCGGCCGACGTCGTTGTTATTGCCTGTAATACCGCCAGCACAGTGGCATTACCGGCTTTGAGGGCGGCTATCGAGGTGCCGGTGGTGGGTGTCGTGCCGGCGATCAAGCCAGCGTCAGCGCTGTCGGTGAACCGTCGCATCGGTTTGTTGGCAACGCCGGCGACCATACGCCGGCCCTACCTCAATCGATTGGTGGCAGAGTTTGCCGCGGACTGCACGGTTGAACCTCTGGGGCATCCGGATCTGGTGCATTGGATCGAGGCCTGGGCGGCGGGCGAGGCATCCTTGCCGCTGGCAGCGTTGAGCCGGACCTTGCAGCCCTTCCGTTCGGCGGGCGTGGACACCGTTGTGCTTGGTTGCACTCATTATCCCCTGATAGCTCAAGCCCTTCGACGTCAGTTGCCCGAAGTCCGTCACTGGGTAGATTCCGGAGATGCCATTGCGCGCCGTACCCGGCATCTGTTGCTGGCAGGCGGGCCCGGCGTTTTCGCGGCGAACCGGACCGGACCGGTACAGTCGGACATTCGTTTCAGTGGACCCTGGTCCGCTGTTCTTGAAACCTATATTGAAGGGCTTGGGTTTGCGCTCAACAGTATAAGCGGCGATTAACTGCGCTTATGCCAAATGCTCAGGCGAGGCCTGGCTGTAATAGTGGCGGTGCCTCTTATTGACCAAATTCCGCAACAGCATTCACCGTGTTGCTCCAGTAGTCTTCGCCCGCCCCCGTTGGCGAGGACGCAGTCAAAGTTCAAACTTACCCTTCGATGTGGGCGCCTGATTAGTTCTTTAGTCTAATTCATACAGTCACACTGCCCGTGTTGAACTATAGAGATAATATTTTCAGGCTGATGGTGTCGATGCCTGTTGTTAATAAAGCTCAAAAAAAACTTAAGATTTATTGATAAGGGGATCCTGATGACAGACAAAAAGGTCTATCCGGTTAAGCCGGAATTTGCCAAGCGAGCTTTGATAACCCGGGAAAAATACGAGCAGATGTACCGTCAATCCGTCGAGGATCCTGAAGCCTTTTGGGGAGAGCATGGCAAGCGTCTTGAGTGGATCAAGCCTTTCTCCAAAGTCAAGAACACGACCTACGATTACGATCAACTGTCCATCAAATGGTTTGAAGACGGCACCCTGAACGCCTCCGCCAACTGCCTGGACCGTCACCTGGAACAGCGCGGCGACCAGACCGCTATTATTTTTGAAGGTGACGACCCGGCAAATTCCCACTCCGTGACTTATCGCGAGTTGCATGCCGAAACCTGCAAGTTTGCCAACGCGCTCAAGTCCGAAGGCGTAAAAAAAGGCGACGTCGTCACGATTTACATGCCGATGATTGTTGAAACCGCGGTTGCCATGCTGGCCTGTGCACGGATTGGCGCAATTCACTCGGTTGTCTTTGGCGGTTTTTCTCCCGAAGCGCTGGGTGCCCGCATCGAAAACGGCAAATCCCGTTTCGTCATCACCGCTGACGAAGGCGTGCGCGGCGGTCGCAAGATTCCCCTGAAGAAAAATGTCGACGCCGCGTTAAGGGATCACGCTGGCGCGGATGTGGATAAAGTTGTCGTCGTCAGTCGCACCGGCGCTGATGTGCCCTGGAATGACAGCCGCGATTTGCGTTATGAAGAGCTGATGAAGTCGGCCTCGGAGGATTGCCCCGCTGAACCGATGAACGCGGAAGATCCGATGTTCATGCTGTATACCTCCGGCTCGACCGGCGCGCCCAAAGGTGTTCTGCATACCACCGGCGGATATATGGTGTATGTCTCGATGACGCATCAGTATGTGTTTGATTATCAGGACGGCGACGTCTACTGGTGCACGGCGGATTTCGGCTGGGTCACGGGCCACAGCTATATTCTTTATGGCCCGCTGGCCAACGGCGCGGTGACGGTGCTGTTTGAAGGCGTGCCCAATTATCCCGATGCGTCCCGCATGGGTCAGGTGGTGGACAAGCATAAGGTGAATGTCCTTTACACGGCGCCGACGGCTGTTCGTGCCCTGATGGCTGAGGGTGATTCCTGCATGGCAGGTACCAAACGCGACAGTCTGCACCTGCTTGGCTCGGTGGGTGAGCCCATCAACCCGGAGGCCTGGGAGTGGTTCTATCGGGTCATCGGTAATGAGAAATGCCCGATCGTTGATACCTGGTGGCAGACGGAAACCGGCGGCATTCTGATCTCGCCGCTGCCTGGCGCCACCGACCTGAAACCGGGTTCGGCGACGGTGCCTTTTTTCGGTGTGCAACCGGCTATTGTCGACAATGACGGCAATTTCCTGGAAGGGGCTGTTGAAGGCAATCTGGTTATTTGTGATAGCTGGCCCGGCCAGATGCGGACCATTTACGGCGACCACGAAAGGTTCAAGCAGACCTACTTCAGCACCTACCCCGGCCTGTACTTTACCGGTGACGGCGCCCGCCGTGACGAAGACGGCTATTACTGGATCACGGGCAGGGTGGACGACGTGCTGAACGTGTCCGGCCACCGTCTGGGCAGCGCCGAAGTCGAAAGTGCCCTGGTGGCACACGACAAGGTCGCGGAGGCGGCCGTGGTCGGCTTCCCCCATGACATCAAGGGGCAGGGCATCTACGTCTATGTGACCCTTGTGCACGGCGAAGAGCCCAGCGAAGAGCTCAGGAAAGAACTGGTCCAGTGGGTTCGCAAGGAAATCGGACCAATCGCCTCGCCGGATGTCATCCAGTGGGCGCCAGGCCTGCCCAAAACCCGTTCCGGCAAGATCATGCGCCGTATTCTGCGTAAAATTGCAGCCAACGAATACGACTCCCTGGGGGATACGTCCACTCTCGCAGATCCGAGTGTTGTGGATGAGTTGATCAAACATCGCAATGACTAAATATCGCGCCATCGACTGGTAGGGTTTACAATGGATTGGACTTAATTTCTGGAAGGGATCCAACCGAATGGCACAAGAGATAATCATTGCTGATGATCACCCCCTGTTTCGCGCAGCGCTGAAACAGGCGGTGAATCAGGCTGTTCCAGATGCTCTTACCGTTGAGGTTGAGAGCATCAAGTCTCTGCAGGCAGTGGTGGAGTCGCACCCGGATGCGGATCTGGTTTTGCTGGACTTGAACATGCCGGGAGCTCATGGCTTTTCCGGCCTGGTGTTCATGAGAGGGCAATATCCGGGCCTGCCGGTGGTGGTGGTGTCCGGGTCTGAGGAGTTGCAGGTAATGCGGCGTTCCATAGATTACGGAGCCTCCGGTTTTATTCCCAAATCAGCGCCTCTGCCGACGATCACGCAGGCGATTCGTAATATTCTGCGCGGTGATATCTGGCTGCCCGAAGGTGTGGCTGAAAGGATTGACCGCTTGCAGGGCGATAACACCGGCTTTTCTGAAAAGCTGGCGTCGTTGACGCCACAGCAGTTTCGAGTTCTGGGGATGTTGGCTGAAGGATTGCTGAACAAGCAGATTGCCTACGACCTGGAAGTCTCGGAAGCGACCATCAAGGCCCACATTACGGCGGTATTCCGCAAGCTGGGCGTCCGTAACAGGACTCAGGCGGTTATCGCTATCCAACAGATGGAAATTGATCCGGCCGACACGTCCCTTTCAGGCAGCTAGTGCCCCTTTCGGGACACTAGAATGTTTGCGGCCGACAATCAGTTTGCCAAAAGAGAGAATGAAAGGCTGAGCCGTTGTTGAAGGCCTTTTTTGTCTCTCATTCCTGCCAAAGCTTTTCCCAGCCTTGCCTGCCAAGGCGTTCCAGACGTGCAATATTATCCCGGTAAATACTGTCAGGGTCTGGCATGGCGTCGGCTGCCCAGGCTACGCTGGACTCTCGCAATAGATGCAGTGTGGGGTAGGGCGAACGGTTGCTGAAGTTTTCCATGGCGTCCGGATCTGTTCCCGCAAACTGATACTGCGGATGAAAACTGGCAATCTGAATGATGCCGTCCAGGTCCAGAGCGTCGAGAGTGGCATCAGCGACCGCAAGAAAGTCATTGAAATCCATAAAGTCGAGGAGCGCACGGGGGTGAATCAGAAGCGTTGTTTCAAGGCTGTCCGAGTTCGTTGCCGCCAACTCTTGCAGTGCGGCGATCAGGTCCTCAAGCAGAGCGTCCGGTGTCTCGGCCTGAGATACCGCAAAGCGAACCTGGTCGCCCAGGTAGGGGGCTCGAGCGAAGGGGCACAGGTTTAGGCCGATAACGGCCCGCTCCAGCCATTGCTGGCTGTTGGCAATAACCGTTACATCGGTTAAGGGCATTAACGATGCCCCGCCAAATGCTTGGTACTGAGCGGCCCCAGGGCTTCCCATGGGGTAAGGGGATTATTCAGCAGGGACGAACTCCAGGCGACCGGGGGCGACTCTTATATCCATGGGTAACATGCCAAACGCCCGCTGGCGGAAATCGCTCTCATCGAGCCGGTAGATGGGTACCGTCTCCAGCATCTGCGACACTGCCCGCATGACGCTATCGGTCACGGGTTTGAGGTCACCCTTGAAGAGTGAGGACTCGACGCGGCTATCGAGTAATTGCAGGCGCCGCAAATAAACCGCTTTTTCCTCGCTGTCGTAGACTGGCGCGCCTTCTACTTTAAGGTAAATATCGACGGGAAGCCGGGTCATCATCATGTTGAGTGAGACCTGTCCGGCCAGGTCCAGGACGGCGACTTCCCGCCCATCGGGTCCCAGGGTGATATCTGCTTCAGACAGGGACATGCCCAGGGGCGAGCCGGCTTTCAGCTGTTCCTGGTCGAAATTGCGAACTGCTGTTTGCAGTTGGCCTTCCAGCGTGCTCTCACTGACCGAGTAGGGCGAGAGGCTGGCGCAGCCTCCGATCAGAGCGGCAAGTAGAACCGGGAAAATGACGCGTCGCATTGGAATCTCCGTGTAAACGTGCGGCTTTATTGCGTGTTCTCTGTCTTGTCCTCGGGAGCGGGAAACAGTTTATTCATTCTCTGGCGTGGCGCTGACGTCGAGCTGGCGGTCATGGTCGAAAACGGCATGAATCAGGATCGGCTGACAGCAAACCTGACAGTCTTCCACGTATTCCTGGTCCGGAACTGAGGGGTCGACGCTGACTTCCAGCGTCTCCCAGCAGTAGGGGCACTGCACACTGGCAGCTTCCAGTAGCGACATACTGCAATCCCCTCACGGTTTCGCTTAAAAGTTCTGCTTGGCCATCCAGGGGATGATCCGGTCGAACGCTTCTTCAATGGTTTCGACCGAGGCCGAGAAACTGAAGCGCAGGGCGTTGGTGGTGCTTTCCCCGAAGGCGTCCCCCGGCACAACACAGACACCGGTTTCTTTGAGCATCCGCAGAGCCAGGTCAGAGCCGTCAACATGCAGAGGCAAATCCGGGAAGGCGAAAAAAGCGCCCCCTGGCTTGTAACCGGTCATGTGGGGGGTCTGGTCAATCAGTTCGACGATCCTGTCGCGACGTTCCCGGTAAATGTTGTTCATGTCCCGCACACATTGCTGATCGCCGGTCAGGGCCGCGACACCCGCAAACTGCGAGGGTGTATTCGCCACCGATGTGGTGAACATATGGTACCGCCGCAGTGACTTGATGGTGGCCTGGCTTGATATCACCCAGCCTACCCGCAGACCGGCCATGCTGAAGGTCTTGGAGAAGCTGCTGATACACATGATGTTGTCCAGGTCGACACTGCAGCGCAGCACACTGGCATATTCTTCATCATCCAGAATCAGGTGGTCGTAGACTTCGTCGCTGAAAACCTGAATGCCCCGGTAGGCGCATTCTTCCACAATGCTTTCAATGGTGCTGCGGGGATAAACCGCGCCGGTTGGATTGTTGGGAGAGTTCAGCACTATGGCGAAGGTGCGCGGCCCCATGGCCTTGATGACTTCGTCAGGATCCAGTTGGTGGTTGTTCTCGATGCGGGTCGGGATGAATTTGACCTCGCCGCCGTTCATGCGAATCAGCGGCGCATAAAGAAGGAAGGAGGGGTCGGTCACGATGAACTGACGGCCCGGCGCCGAGGTGGCCGAAAGCGCCAGGTACATGGCCTCGGTGGCGCCACTGGTGACCAGGATATTGTCTCGGGTCAGTTTGCGGTCGTAGCGCTTGCTGTAATAGTCACGCAGGGCGACGAGCAGTTCGGGCAGGCCGGCGTCCATGGTGTAACCGGTCTGGCCCGCGTGCAGGGCATCCACGTAAGCATCAATAATATGCTTCGGGGTAGGCAAGTCGGGCTGACCGATCGATAGGTGTATGACGTCCTTCATGGTCGATGCCAGGTTTACCATGCGCCGGATGCCGGGCACTGGAATCGCCTGCATCGCCGGGTGCCAGCGTGCCTTGGTCTTGCGGTATTTCGGCTTCCGCGGTGGCGTCGGCGCTGATTTGTTCGCGGTATCTGCCATCAATGTCTCCTGGGTAACTCGTGACGGTGCTCTTGCCTGCAGGTTAGTGCTTAAGCGGGGGCGGAACAAGCAAACTGTGGCGGATTGTGTAATTTTATGCACAGGCGTTCGGTGGGGTTGTCGATACGGCGTCGGGGCTTGTCTGAGTTGACCACCTGGCGGCCAGGGCCCAGACTGTTTTTATCAGGCAAACTCTGCCCAAATTCTACCAAGGAAAACGATTATGGAGCGCACCAGCAAACCCGTTGTGACTGTCCTGACTGCCCCGGGCGAACCAGAGCCGCCAGGGCTGGATGGGCTTCGTGCCCGGGCCGAGGTCAGGTTTGCTTCCGATGAGCAAAGCCTGCGGGAAACCCTGCCCGGCACCCAGGTCATGATGGTTACTGATTTTCGGACCGAAGCCCTCGCGGCGGCCTGGCCCGAAGCCGATCAACTGGAATGGATTCACGCCACCAGTGCGGGTGTGGATGCGCTCATGTTTCCCGCCCTGATTGAAAGCAATGTCAGGGTCACCAACGCCCGGGGCATTTTCGACCGGGGCATAGCGGAATATGTGCTTTGCACCATTCTGATGTTCGCCAAGGATTTTCCCAACTCAATCCGGCTGCAGATGGCGCATCGCTGGCAGCACCGTGATACCGAAAAAGCCGAGGGCCAGCAGGTTTTGATTGTTGGGGCCGGCTCAATTGGCCGTCAGATTGCGCGTCTGGTCAGTGGCGTGGGTATGATGCCTCACGGCATTGCCCGCAAAGCCCGTTCCAGCGACCCGGATTTCACGGCAGTACACGGCAATGACGAGCTGTTCGAACAGTTGAGCCTGGCGGATTACGTGGTGATCGCAGCGCCCCTTACGCCTCAGACCGAGGGCCTTTTCGATGCCCGGGCCTTTGCCGCGATGAAGTCGACCGCCAGACTGATCAATATCGGTCGCGGCCCGATTGTCAAAACCGATGATCTGATCAAGGCCCTGAACGAGGGCGTCATCGCCGGTGCGGGTCTGGATGTGTTCGAGGAGGAGCCGCTGCCGCCCGGGAATCCGCTCTGGGATATGGAAAACGTGACCATGACGGCGCACATGGCAGGCGACTTCATCGGCTGGCGTCGGGCCCTGACCGATCAGTTCCTGGATAACCTGGATCGCTGGTTGGCCGGAGACGAAGTGTTGAACGAAGTCAACAAGGAACTGGGGTACGCGGCTGGTTGAGTGGGGTATTTTCCGCTAAAGGCATTGAGCAGGCGGGCTGCCTCGGGCAGCCCGCTCCAGCCGGGACACTGGATTCAGCGCAAGCGCGCAATAACCGAATCGCCCACTTCTTCAGTCGGGCGACGCTCGCCGCCATGCTCGGCAAGGTCCGCCGCTACGGCACTGAACAACACCTCGCCGGCCTGAAGCAGGGTAGGGTCCCGGCGCCCGAGCCAGGTCAGCATTCGCGCTGTGGTAAACAGCATGGCCGTGGGGTCGGCCAGGCCCTTGCCAGCAATGTCCGGCGCACTGCCGTGAGTAGGTTCGAACATGGAGGGCACGGTGTCGTCCTCGGGGTTCAGGTTGCACGAGGGTGCCACGCCCATACCCCCCGAAAGCACTGCTGCCAGGTCGGTCAGGATATCGCCCTGCAGGTTGCTCGCCACCACCACATCGAATGCCCAGGGGCTCTGCACAAATTTCATGCAGGCCGCGTCCACCAGCTCGTGATGGCTGGCCACGTCCGGATACTCCTGAGCAATTTCAGCAAACACCTCGGTGTACATGTCGCCCCAGTAGCGCAGGGCGTTGCGTTTGGTAATGATGCAAACCTGGCTCTCGCAAAGTGTGCCGTCGAGATTGGTGAAGGAACGCGGGGCGCCTTCGCGAGCCCTCGCCACTGCCCTGGCCTCGGCCTGGTCGAAGCCGTAACGGATAATCCGTTCGGTGGCCCGACGGGTGAAGACTTCCATCTGGGTTGCCACTTCATCCGGTGAGCCCTCTCGCAAGCGGCCGCCCTGGCCCACGTATTCGCCTTCACTGTTTTCCCGGATGACCAGCATGTCGACGTTTTTCGCACGCTTGTCGGCCAGGTACTGGCGCGCGCCCGGGAGTAACTTTGCCGGGCGTTCGCACACCCATTGGTCGAAGCCCTTCCGGATCTGCAACAGAGGCGCAAGGGAGACGCTGTCCGGCAGCAGGTAGCGATCAATGTCATCCAGCGGGCCGGGGTCGCCCAGCGCGCCCAGAAGAATGGCGTCGTAAGTGCGCAATTGATGGAGCGCATCTTTCGGCATGCTTTCGTGATGCTCTTTGTGCCAGGCGTGAGAGGGCCAGGGCAGACGGGTCCACTCCAGGTCGAGTCGGTGCTTGTCCCGGAGGGCTTCAAGGCAGCGTACCGCCTCGGCAACCACTTCCGGGCCGATGCCGTCGCCGGGGGTGATTGCGATTCGGTTTGTTGTGGACATGATGGTCTCCTGATACGTCAGTGGTATTCCGTGAGTGTAATCATCTGACCGAGTCGCGTCATAGGACTGTTTCAGGTAATCAGGCGCGAATCAGAAGATTGACAAAAAAAAACACGAATGTAACCTGATGAGGCACTAGAATAGACAGATGTCTTATCTTTTCAGCCCTTAAGGATTTTCAGTGTCAGAGTCAACGCAACTGTTTGATGAGTCCCACTGTGAGCAATGTGCCTGTGGCGAAGGTCTGGACTTCAAGTTCACTTTCGCGTTTCAGCCGATTATCGATTCTTCCGATAACTCGGTCTACGCCTACGAGGCGCTGGTGCGCGGGCTCAATGGCGAAAGTGCCTGGAGCATACTGTCCCGGGTGAACGAAACCAATCGTTACTCATTTGACCAGATCTGTCGGGTCAAGGCCGTCAAGCTGGCGGCGAAACTGGGCATGGAGGCGTTATTGAGCATCAACTTCCTGCCCAACGCCGTCTATAAGGCCGAGAATTGTATTCGCACCACGCTCGCGGCCGCCAAGACTTACAAATTCGACACCCGGAAGATCATCTTCGAGCTAACGGAAGGCGAAGAACTTACCGATATCGACCACCTGGTTTCCATCATTCAGGCCTATAAAGAAATGGGTTTTCAGGTTGCGCTGGACGATTTTGGTGCCGGTTACTCACGTTACAACATATTGGTGGACAGCCCCCCCAACCTTTTGAAAATTGATATGGCCCTGGTGCGCGATATCCACAAAACCCCCAACAAGCAGGCGATTGTGAATGGCATCATCACCATGATGAACGAGCTGGGCGGACGTATTGTTGCCGAAGGTGTCGAAACCGAAGAAGAGTATGAATGGTTTCGGGCCCGGGGCATTCGCTTGTATCAGGGTTACCTTTTCGCCCGTCCGGGCCTTGAGACCTTGCCAGAGCCATGGTTCCCGGAACAGACTCGATGATCGCGTTCCCTTGCGAGTCGGAATACCGGAGTAATGCCTGAATGATTTACCGCCTGGTCACCATTGTCGGTGCCATTTTGCTGGTCGCCCTGCTATACGGGCTTTTGTGGTTACTGTGTCGTCAGTTTCTGAGCCGTCAGGGTGTGGTCGCCAGCGAGTTGTCGGATCGGGCCACGGTCCTGGCAACCTGGACGTTTGCGGGCGTCAGTATCGGTTTGGTGTTTGCGGTCGCCGGGGCTTTCGTTGCCGGTCCGTGGGCTTTCTACCGGACGCTCCGGTCCTGGAGTGATGTCAATGTCTCGGACGCGGGCGCTATTGGCTGGGGCCTGGCCATCGTGGCGGCGTCACTGCTGGTGACCCTGCTTGCGACCGCAGGCCTGCTGGCATCAGTCGGCGCTATATGAGCCGCCCGCGACCTTGTGTAGCTGGCCGCGAAACCAGATAAGCGCGGGCTCCCGGTCGTAAGGCCGGTGCCAGTACAGATGTACGTCGATACCTGGCAGCTCCGCCGGTGCCGGGTGAATCCGGATGCCGGCGCGCTCAGCGAGCAGCCGGGCATAGGCTTCAGGCATGGTGAGCAGAAGATCGGTATTCTCCACCACTCGGCTGGCTGCGTAATAATGCTGGCAGCGCAAACGTATGCGGCGCTGGCCCCCTAACCGTGACAACTCGAAATCCTCGATGCCCGGCCCTTCGGCCCGGGACGACACGAGCACATGCTCGGCCTTCAGATAGTTTTCCATGGTCAGACCCCGCTCAGCGATCGGGTGACCCCGGCGGGCAATAACCACCAGCTGATCCTTGCGAAGCCTTTCATGAGCGGTGCGGTCGCTGACTGGTAAAAGTACGTCCACCGCGAAATCGAGCTTGCCTGCTGCCAATTGGGTTTCCATATTCCGTCGGGCCACCCGTTGGCTCGCAATCCTGATATCCGGGTAATCATCCAGTTGCATCATCAGTGGCGGCAGAAATGTCGATTCCAGAACGTCACGCAACGCCAGTGAGTAGGTTTTGTGCTGAATGCCGGGATCGAAAGCGTGAAATTGATTGATGGCGCTCTGGATCTGACTCAGGCCGGGGCGCATGGACTCCGCGAAGCGCCTGGCCATGGGAGTGGCCACCATGCGATTGCCCTGGCGGATAAACAACCTGTCGCCAAAATGCTCCCGCAGTCGGGCCAGGGCATGGCTGACCGCGGGCTGCGTCAGATAGAGGGCGCCGGCGGCACGGGTGAGGCTGCCTTCACGGTAAATCGTATCGAAAACATGGAGCAGATTGAGGTCGAGCCGGTTGTGGGGCATGTGCGATTGTATCCTGGTAAGACATAAGCACCAATAATAGTACCTGATTCATATAATTCATTCGCTTCATAGTTCTGCCCATCCTAGACTCACAGCCTGCATTCTTATCATTGCCCGGGAGACATTCTTATGGACTTTACCCTTTCCGAAAAAGGCCAGGATTATCTTCGCCGGGTCAAAGCCTTCATGCAGGAAGAAATCCTGCCGGCGGAGGCAGCTTATCGGGCCGAACTGGCAGCGCAGGACAACCGCTGGGTGGTGCTGCCGGTTATAAGGGAGTTGAAGGACAAAGCCCGTGCCCGGGGCTTGTGGAATATGTTTTTTCCGGATGACAAACACGGCTGCGGGCTTCTGAACAGTGACTACGCCCTGATCGCCGAGGAAACCGGTCGGAGTTTTATCGCCCCTGAAATCTTCAATTGCAACGCCCCGGACACCGGCAACATGGAAGTGCTGATCCATTACGGTTCTGAAGAGCAGAAGGCCCAGTGGCTGCAACCGCTGATGAATGCCGACCTACGCTCTGCTTTTTGTATGACCGAACCGGATGTGGCCTCGTCCGATGCCACCAACATGGCCGCCACGGCCATAGTTGAAGGCGATGAGGTTGTCCTCAACGGTCGCAAGTGGTGGAGCACCGGTATTGGCCACCCCGATTGCAAAGTGATTATCTTCATGGGGGTGTCCGAGCCGGACGCCCACAAATACCGGCGCCATTCCATGGTGCTGGTACCTCTGGATACGCCCGGCATCAAGGTCGAACGGATGCTGCCGGTCTTTGGCTCCTATGACGAGCCCTACGGCCACGGCGAAGTCAGCTTTGACAATGTGCGCCTGCCCGCCAGCGCTATTATCGGCGGCACCGGTCGCGGCTTCGAGATTGCCCAGGGCCGGCTCGGGCCGGGGCGGGTGCATCATTGCATGCGCGCCATTGGTGCTGCCGAACGCACACTGGAGCTGATGATGCGCCGGGCTCTTAGCCGGGAGGCCTTCGGCCGGCCCCTGGCCAAACTGGGTGGCAACCCCGATATTATTGCCAAGGCCCGGATGAACATTGAGCAGGCCCGTCTGCTGACGCTCAAGTGTGCCTGGTTGCTGGATACCCAGGGCGTCAAGGGGGCCCTGAGCGAGGTGGCGATGATCAAGGCGGTGGTGCCGCAAATGCTGCAGACGATTGTTGATGAGGCCATCCAGATTCATGGCGGTGCTGGTGTCAGCGATGACGATTTCGCCCTGACAGAACTTTTTGCCTACGCCCGTGTTCTGCGTCTGGCGGACGGTCCGGACGAGGTGCATCGTGCCACCGTGGCCAAGCTGGAAATAAAAAAATATCTTCAATAACTCAGGAACCGGGACAGACACTATGAGCCAGCGAGTCTTTATTACCGGCGGCGCCAGCGGCCTGGGCCGGGCCATCGCCCTGCGTTATGCCCGAGAGGGCGCCAGAGTCTGCATTGGTGACATCAACCCCGAGCAGGGCGCCAATGTCGAGAAGGAAATCAATGACCTGGGTGGCACTGGCTATTCCGTGAACTGCGATGTGCGGCGGCTTACGGATCTGGAGAAAATCTGCAAGGAGCTTGAGCAGAAATGGGGCGGTGTTGATCTGGTGGTCAATAATGCGGGTGTGGCTTCGGCCGGCACCATTGAGGACAGCACCCTGACCGACTGGGAGTGGGTTCTCGACATCAACCTTCTCGGGGTGGTTCGCGGCTGCAAGGCTTTTACGCCTCTGTTCAAAAAACAGCAAGCCGGTGCTTTCGTGAACGTGGCGTCCATGGCCGGTCTGATGCTTGCGCCGCTGATGAGCAGCTACAATGTCTCAAAGGCCGGTGTGATCGCGCTATCGGAAACCCTGCATCAGGAGCTTCGTGATTTCGGCATTCACACCAGCTGTGTGTGCCCGGCGTTTTTCCAGACTAATCTGGTGGCCTCCATGCGTTCGGATATTGCCGGCATCCAACAGAATGTGGGCAAGATGATGAAACGGTCGAACGTCACCGCCGATAAAGTCGCAGACGATATTTACCGGGCGGTCGAGGAGGGCAACTTTTGGGTTCTGCCCCATGCCAAAGAGCGTCGCATGTGGCTGGTTAAACGCCATGCACCCCAGGTGTTTGACTGGCTCATGCATCAGGAAAGCAAGCGCTGGATGAAAAAGATGGGTGGCCGTGCCTGAGCATGCTCATGGCACCTTGCACCAATAGCAATCAGGAGAAACCGGAATGACCCAGATCGATCAGGCCGTGACCGTTCGCGAGGGCGAAGCGCTGGATGTGGCAGTGGTGGACCGCTTCATGAAAAACACCATCCCCGGGCTCACCGGCGAGCCCCGAATTCAGCAGTACCCCGGTGGCGCATCGAATCTCACCTACCAGGTCGCCTACCCCGACTGCACCTTTGTGCTGCGGCGCCCGCCTTTCGGCAAAATTGCCAAATCCGCCCACGACATGTTGCGCGAAGCCCGGGTGATGGCGGCACTGAAGCCGGTCTACCCTTATGTGCCTGCCATCATCGCCACCTGTGACGATCACCGCGTTCTGGGTTGTGATTTTTACGTGATGGAGCAGCTTAACGGCATCATTTTACGCCAGGACTTTCCCAAGGGTCTCGAATTGGGGGAGCAGGATACCCGCAAGCTGTGTCTGAACGTGATCGACAAGCTGGTGGACCTGCATCAGGTTGATGCCAGGGCTGCCGGCCTTGATCACCTGGGCAAAGGTGCCGGTTATGTCGAGCGCCAGATAGGGGGCTGGAGTGACCGCTTCCGCAAGGCCAGAACCGCCGATGTGGGCGACTTTGAAGCCGTCATGAGCTGGCTTGCGGACAAAATGCCCGACGATGTGGCCCAGTGCGTGATCCACAACGATTTTCGTTTCGACAATGTTGTGCTCAACCCCGATAACCCTTTCGAAGTGATCGGCGTGCTGGACTGGGAAATGGCCACCATTGGCGACCCGCTGATGGATCTGGGCAACAGTCTGGCCTATTGGGTGCAGGCCGACGATGAAGGCCTGTTCCAGATGCTTCGGCGCCAGCCCACCCACCGTCCGGGCATGCTGACCCGCGCCCAGGTGGCGGACTATTACCTGGAAAAGTCCGGTTTGAAGGTTGACCGCTTCGATTATTACGAAATTTACGGTCTGTTCCGGCTGGCGGCGATTATCCAGCAGATCTATTACCGTTTCTATCATGGCCAGACCAAAGACAAGCGTTTTGCCGCCTTCGGCCATGCTGCTCAGTACCTTGAAAAGCGCTGTTTGGCGCTGATCGAGGCCAGCGACCTGTAATGGCTACGCTCTATCTGATTCGTCACGGGCAGGCCAGTTTCGGCAAGGCCAATTACGACGAGCTTTCGGAGAAAGGCTGGCAGCAGGGCCGTGTCCTGGGCCGATGGCTGTCCGGCAAGGTGGAGCCTGGTGCGGTTTTTGGTGGCAACCTTCAGCGTCACCGGGAAACCGTGGAAGCGCTGGCCGCCGGCTTTACCGGAACCCTGCCGGCCATGCAGGCGGTCATGGGTCTCGACGAGTTTGACCATAACGCCGTGATTCAGGGTTACCGGCCGGAATGGGCAGACCGGTCTGTCATGACCCGTGAGCTGGCGGCAGCGTCTCAACCCCTGCGGGCGTTTCAGGACGCTTTCGTCAGCGCGGTGGAACGCTGGGCCAGCGGCGAGTACGACGAGGATTACCGGGAAACCTGGCCTGCTTTCAGGCAGCGGGTTGCCAACGCTCTGGAGCACATTCTGGTGTTTGCCGATGGCGCGGATGTGCTGGTGATGACGTCCGGCGGGCCGATTGCGGTTGTCTTGCAAAGCCTCCTGGGGCTGACTGACCGGCGCGCGTTGGGCCTGAACGAAGTCATTGCCAATGCCAGCGTCACCCGGGTGTTGTATTCCGGATCCCGCCGCAGCCTTTCTGTGTTCAATAATTACAGTCACCTGGAAGCGGAAGACCCGGACCTGGTGACGTTCAGATAAGTTATCTCAAAACCGTTTTGCAGCTTTTCTTCAACCCGTTTCGGAGCGCATCATGAGCACCAAAGACCTGTTTGACCTGACTGGAAAAATCGCCCTGATTACCGGTGCCAGCCGCGGCATCGGCGAAAGCGCGGCCCGCATCCTGGCCCGGTACGGCGCCCATGTGATCGTCAGCAGCCGCAAGATTGACGCCTGTGACGCCGTGGCCGAGAGTATCCGGCAGGCTGGTGGCAGCGCCGAGGCCTATGCCTGCCATATCGGTGAAATCGATCAGATCGAGGCGATATGGGCCCATGTTGAAAACAGCCATGGTCGCCTGGATATCCTCGTCAACAACGCCGCCACCAATCCCCATTTCGGTCCGATCGAAGACACCGATCTTGGCGCCTTTCAAAAAACGGTTGATGTGAATATTCGCGGTTACTTCCTGATGTGTGCCCGGGGCGCGCGCCTGATGAAAACCGGCGGCGGTGGTGCCATTATCAATGTGGCCTCGGTGAACGGCGTGGCGCCGGGTCATTACCAGGGCATTTACTCCATAACCAAGGCCGCGGTAATTTCCATGACCAAGGCTTTTGCCAAAGAGTTGGGCACGCAAAAGGTGCGGGTTAATGCGCTGTTACCGGGTCTGACCGACACCAAGTTCGCCAGCGCCCTGACCAAGAACGAGAGCATCAAGAAACAGGCTTTGGCCCACATTCCCATGTACCGCATGGCGGATCCGGACGAAATGGCCGGGACGGTGCTTTATCTGGCCTCAGCGGCCTCCAGTTACACCACCGGTGCCTGCATAAATGTGGACGGCGGTTATCTCACGGTCTGATTCCGGCCATCAGCGGACGCTGGAGCCGCTGTCCGGCGCCTGGGACAGGGCGGTGCCCAAAGGCGGTGTGAAATACAGAGAATAGAGCATACGGTCCAACACGGCCTGGCCGTTCCAGGCCGGATCGTGATTCACCATGCCGACCACCACCCAGTTGGTTTCCGATTTGTCCCGGCTGTAGCCGGCAATGGACCTGACGCCTTGCAGGTAACCGGTCTTGATGCGGCCTTCGCCGGTCAGTGCGGTGTTACGCAGCCTCCTGGCCATAGTCCCGTCCATGGCAATCAGTGGCAATGACGACATCAAGTCAGCGGCAAACGGGCTGTTCCACGCCTGTTGCAGTATTTGCGCGGTTTGGCGGGCAGACAGCCGGCCATGGCGGGACAGGCCGGCGCCATTATCGATAACCATGCCGGCGGTATTGATGTTCTTGCTTTCCAGCCATTCCAGGATTGTGCGAATCCCGGCCAGGCGATCATCCAGTTCTCCGGGCTGGCGATTTTCCGCGCCGATATTGAGCAACAGCTGGCGGGCCATGACATTGCTGCTCCATTTGTTGATATCCCGGATTATCGTGACCAGATCGGGTGAATAAGCCGCCATCATCAGGCGGGCATCCGGTGGCGTGACGCCGGTGCGATAAGTGCCCGCAAGAGTGCCCCCCATGTTCTGCCAAAGAGACTGGATCAGCGCGCCGCTGTAGTCTTCAGGGGCCAGCAAAGACAGGTAAGCGGATGTACGGCAGCCCCGGGCCAGCTTGCCTTCGATTTTAACGGTAATGTGGCCGTTATCATGAAATTGCGGCGTCCACTCAAACTGGCTGCGAGCCGGACAGCGGGCTTCCGACATGGCAGTTACGCGATTGTCGATGACCACCCGGTCAAAAGCCGGTTTACTCCAGGCACGGGTGCCGCGCTCATCGGCGCGAACCTCAAAATGGGTCACATTGAGGTTGGTCAGGTAGGCGGATGGCTTGACCAGAAAGGGTGCGTGAGGATTGTCGCCATTGTCATGAAAAATCGGGGAACGCTCCGGCAGCCGGAAGTAGTGGCCATCAAGCACCAGGTCACCGGTAATGGCACTCACGCCCATACCCCGTAATTCACCAATCACTGTCCAGAGCCGTTCAATGGTCAGTTTCGGGTCGCCGCTAAATTCTACATAAAGATTGCCGTCCAGTGTGTTCCCTACCAGTTGCCCGTCAGTAAAGAAACGGGTTTCCCAATGGTAGTCCGGGCCCAGTATTTCCAGGGCCGCATAGGTCGTCAGCACTTTCATGATCGACCCGGGGTTCATGGGAATATCGGCGTTTATGTATTGTTCAAGACCGGGCCCATTGAGTGGGATGACCGCAGCGGCAAGCCCGGCCGCGTCCACATCGATTTCGTTGGCGTAGGCTTGAAGCTTGCCGCTCCACTTGCCTGTAACAGAGGTGTCGGCACCAAACGCCAGCGGTGTCGTGAAGGTCAGACAAAGCAGAAACGCGGGAGTGCTCCAGATGGCCCCGAGGTGAGCGGTAGACAAGATTGAAAATTGTCGTAACAGATGCAACATATAAAAAGGGTCCGGAGCGAAAGGATCAATATTAACGATAGCTCATGTGTCGTGTTTAAACTATGACTTAAGGCCCTACTCCCAGTGAAAATTTGTTTCTTATTGCGCTTTTTTATAAAGAATGGTCAAGCCGTGGTTGCGGCATTGGCATTGGCACGGGGTAGGGACGGAACATCTGGCATGCGGTTGTGAATTTGATACATTGGAATGTCAGTAAAGCCGATCCACTCGCCCGAGCACGGAGGAGTCAATGATCTGTAACCTCAGTCGCCGCCGCTTTCTTACCTCCGTGGCAGGGGCCATTGCCTTGGCCCGGATCCCGGCTTTGATCGCGAGCCCTTCCAATCGCGACCTCATTACCAAGGTCATTCCTGCCAGCGGCGACCCGTTGGCGGTCATCGGCATGGGAACCTGGCGAACCTTCAATGTGGGCCATGACCCTGTTCTGATTGAGCAGCGCACCGAGGTTCTCAAGGCGTTTTTTCAACATGGTGGTGAGTTGGTGGATTCGTCACCCATGTATGGCTCTGCCGAGGCCGTTCTGGGCAAGGCCCTGGCGGCTTTGAATCGGCATGAGGACGTGTTTGCTGCCACCAAAATCTGGACCCGGGGCAAGCAGGATGGCATTGAACAGGTGGAGGAGTTGGAGCGGCTTTGGGGTCTTGATCGCTTCGAGCTTTTACAGATCCACAACCTGCTGGATTGGCGAGTGCACATGGACACCCTCAAGCAAATGAGGGCGGACGGGAAGGTGCGTTATATCGGCATCACCACCTCCCACGGCCGGCGCCTCGACGATTTCGAGGACATTATGGCCAGTGAGCCCCTCGATTTTGTTCAACTCACTTATAATGTGCTGGACCGTTGGGCGGAGGAGCGTCTGTTACCTCTTGCCCGGGAGCGGGGCATCGCGGTCATTGCTAACCGGCCATTCCAGGGCGGACAGCTTTTTTCCCGTTTTCAGTCGCAACCCCTGCCGGCCTGGGCCGGGGAGGCTGGCGTCAGCAACTGGGCGGAATTTTTCCTCAAGTTTATTGTGTCGCACCCCGCCGTTACCTGTGCCATTCCCGCGACCACGAGTGTCGAACATATGAACGAAAACATGGGTGCCCAGTTCGGCATGCTGCCGGATGCGGATCAGCGTGAGCAAATGGCGCGCTACGTCAGAGAACTTTAAATTATGGAGTACGCTCTGTCGGATCTGATCATGTTCACGCCGGAGGTCTACCTGCGGCTGTTCATCCGTTTCAACGAAGCGGTGTGGCCGGTGCAACTGCTTGCGCTGGCAGCCGGGGTGGCCATTCCCGTGCTTCTGACGAGGCAGTCGATGATGGCGCGCAAGCTCGCCGTGGCACTGCTGTCCCTGGCCTGGATAGCCTGTGGTTTTGGCTTCATGGGCAATTTTTATGCGCCGATTAATTGGCCTGTGGCCTATTTTGGCTACGCTTTTGCGGGCCAGGCTCTGTTGATCGCCGCGGTCGCTGGCGCCTGGCAGCCGCCGGTGCGCTGGTCGCCCGTCGGTCAGCGCGGAAAAGCCTTGATCGCACTCTGGCTGCTCATGCTTCTGGTGTTGCCCTGGCTTACGGTAGCCGCTGCCAGCGACGGCCGGGCTTTACCTTTTTTCGCGCTGACGCCGGACCTGACCGTATTGGGCTCTATTCTGGCCACGACGCTTGTGCCCCGGGCCGTGCGCTGGCTTTTGCTATTGATTCCAATAGTGTGGTGCGGTTTCAGCGCCCTGACGCTTCTGGCCCTCGGGCTGCCTTTTCCGATCATTGTTCCGCTGGCAGGTCTCTTGGCGGCGGCTGTCGCGTTTTTTCTGCCGGATGCCTGATTTTAATCCCATTCCGGGGCGAAATCCGGATCTGCAATACGTTCATTGCGATCAAGACCATTGATCTCTTTTATTTCGTTTTCGCTGAGCTGGATGTTCAATGCGTCCAGGTTGGCCTTCTGATGATCCGGCCGGGTGGAGGAAGGAATGGGCGTCACGCCGCGGGCCCGAACCCAAGCGATGGCAATCTGTGCGGCGGTGGCATTGTGCGCCCGGCCAATGCGCTGCAGGGTTTCGTCCTCCATGACACGACCGACGGCCAGGGGCATGTAACCAGTCACGGGTATGCCAAGGCCGGCGGCGTGGTTCACCACCTTACGGTTGGCCAGGAATGGGTGTACTTCGACCTGGTTGGTGAAGATCGAGGCGTCCCCCAGAATGTTTTGGGCTTGATCCATCTGCCGGCACGTGAAGTTGGAAACGCCAATGTGGTCGGCCAGACCTTCA
The DNA here is from genome assembly GCA_018334495.1 of Oleiphilaceae bacterium. Taxonomy (GTDB): domain Bacteria; phylum Pseudomonadota; class Gammaproteobacteria; order Pseudomonadales; family Oleiphilaceae; genus Marinobacter. Next base: position 32,784 of record JAGXLV010000002.1, on the reverse strand, counting down.
CGTTGAGCGTTTTGCAACGCAGTGAGATATTCCGACATGGGCACTTCGTCATTGGGGGAAGGCCAGTGAATCAACGCCAGGTCGACATGGTCGGTTTTCAACCGCTCCACACTTTCCTTCAGGCTGTTGATGAGATCGCTGGCATGCAGGCGATCAAACCAGATTTTTGTGGTGAGAAAGACATCGCGACGGGGTATTCCGCTGGAGGTCAGTCCGTCGCCCACGGCTGCCTCGTTTTCGTACATCTGGGCCGTATCAATGTGGCGATAGCCAAGTGAAAGTGCGCTTTTGACCGCATCCCGGGCAATATCGCCCTTGAGTCGGAAGGTTCCCATGCCAATGGCTGGAAGTTGGTCAAAACTCATCATGATTCTCCTCTGATGAAGAAGGTGAATAATGCGGTGTCAGTGTACGACTATACGCTTGTGCCGTGAAGGAGGTTCTTCAAGCCGGAAGATGGGGGCAGACGGTTAAATGGCAGTGCGGTAGTATCGGTACTTGCCGAAATTGCCGACGAACCCTCAGAAAGAGAGCCAATAGTATGATGAAAGCGCAGTATGACCAACGCGGGCCGGTTCCCGAAGAGCACATTGAAGCCGTGGCCTTTGAGCCACCCGCGTTGAAAGCCGGCGAGGCGCGGGTGGAGGTGCTGGCGGCCCCGATCAATCCATCCGATGTACTCACGCTGACCGGCGAATACGGCATTCTGCCGCCGCTGCCAGCCGTTGGCGGCAATGAGGGGGTGGGGCGAGTCACTGAATTGGGGCCGGACACCGAAAATCCGGCCCTGGGCCAGACCGTGCTGCTGCCGATGGGAGTTGGCACCTGGGCCAGCCATGTGGTTACCGATGCCCGCAAACTGGTGCCCCTGCCTAACGAGGCCGACCCCAGGCAGCTTTCGATGATGACCATCAATCCGCCCACGGCCATGCTGATGTTGTCTGTCTTCGTGGATCTGAAGCCGGGCGACTGGGTTATCCAGAATGCCGCCAATTCCGGCGTGGGCGGTTATTTGATCCAGCTCGCCAGGATCCGGGGCTTCAAAACCGTCAATGTGGTTCGACGTGAATCCGCGATTGACAGCGTCAAGGCCGAGGGGGGTGAAGTGGTGCTGGTTGACGGTCCTGATTTGGCCAAGCGCGTTAAAGCGGTCGTCGGAGAGGGCCAGGTACGACTCGCAATTGACGCCGTCGGCGGGCCTGCCACCGATCATATTGCTGACTGCCTGACCGAGGGCGGCACTGTGGTCAATTACGGCATGATGAGCGGTGAATCCTGCCATCTTTCGCCGCGGAATCTGGTTTTCCGGGGCATATCTGCGAGAGGTTTCTGGCTCGCCAAATGGTTTGAAAGTGCCAGTCAGGAAGAACAGATCCAGTTATTCGGGCAGGTTACCAAGCTGATTGCCCAAGGCAAGCTTCAGGCCAGGATCGCGGCAGAGTATGATGTCTCCGAAATCAAAGAAGCGGTGGCGGCTGCGGCAGCAGGCGAACGCGAGGGTAAAGTGCTTATTGTGCCCCGGCACGAATAATTCGGTTCCCGGACCACTGCCAAGTCCTTTTGACGGAGACAGCTTATGCTGACAGGTCAGTGCCTTTGCGGTGGCATCCGGTTTACCTATCAGGGCCCCCTCGGGCCTATTGCCCTGTGCCACTGCAGCCAGTGTCGCCGTGTCCATGGCAGTGCTTTTTCGGCCAGCGCACCTATCCAGAAAGTGCACTGGCACTTGGATCAGGGTCTGGACCTGATCCGTGAATTTGAATCCCGTCCCGGCAAGTATCGGGCCTTTTGCAGTGCATGTGGCAGCGCGCTTTACAGCCGTGTCGATGCTATTCCCGGCATACTCAGGCTTCGAATCGGCGTGATCAATGAGCCCTTGGCACAAACGCCGGCCTGCCATGTTTTTGTAGGTTCCAGATCGGACTGGTTCGAAATCACCGATGAAATCCCCCAATATGAAAAACTTGAGCGGACCCACGATCCCCATTGATGACGGGAAATTGTTTCAGCAATCGGTAACAGCCATGACGCAGGCGCATTCGGAAAACCCAGTCCTGTTGATCCGCGGTCTGCACAAGCACTTCCGGTCGGGCTCGGAGGACATCCCGGTTCTTGAAGATTTCAACCTCACCCTGAAAGCCGGTGAATCGGTTGCGTTGATGGGGCCCTCGGGCTCTGGCAAGAGTACGCTTCTGAATATACTCAGTGGTCTGGAAAGCTGGTCATCCGGTTCGATTGTGCTGTTTGGCGAAACCATGACGCCCTCCCGGGAGGCCGACTGGACAGCGCTGCGGCGCACGGCCATTGCCACCGTGTTTCAGGAAGCTAATCTGATGCCGGCCCTGACGCTGAGGGAAAACCTCCAACTGCGGGCCAGCCTGGCCGGGCGCTCAGACCCGGATGTGGACGGCTGGCTGGCCGATCTCGGCCTCAACGGCCTGGCGCAACGCTACCCGGACCAGGTGTCCGGAGGCCAGCGTCAGCGCGCCGCTCTGGCGATGGCGTTTGTCATGGAGCCGGGTCTCGTGCTGGCGGATGAACCCACAGGCAGCCTCGACCGTCGAACCGCCGACCAGGTGGCGGATGCCCTGTTCCGTTTCCAGAAGCGCAATCATTGCCCCCTCATCCTGGCCACTCACGATGCCGACCTGGGGGCTCGCTGCGACCGCACCGTCACGCCCGGCAACCAGGGGTAGGTTGCATGAAACTGCTGCCGGCCCTGCTGAGCCATTACCGCCGTCACCCTCTGCAATTGATTGCACTGGTGGTTATTGTTGTTCTGGCGACCGGCCTCTGGACCGGGGTCTGGGAACTGACCCGGCAGGCCCGCCATAGCATGGAGCAGAGTGAGCAGGCTATCGCCAGCCGTTACCAGGTCGTCCGTACCGACGCCCAGCCGGTGACTGTGGCGGATTTTGTGGGTTTGCGCCGCCAGGGGCTTTGCGTGACGCCCTGGCTGGAGGTGCGGCGCCCGGCGCCTGAGGGCCAGGTTATCGGTGTCGATATCCTGTCAATGGGGTGCTTTCAGGAACAGGGCGAAATGGCGTCGCCACCGGATTTGAATCAGGCGCCTTTTGTCGATATCGGTGAGGCAGTCCGGATTGCGGGGCAGGGCCATGACAGCCGCCTGCGGTTACTGGTGGCGTCCGCCGGGGCCGCGGTGCCCGACGCCTACCGCATTCGGCCGGTTCCCGGCGGTCTCAGCACCGGCGAGCTGGCTGACAGCTTTTTGCTCAATCTCGACGCTCTGTGCGTACTGGTTCTGCTGATTACCGCCCTGTTGGTGCGCAGCGTATACAACCTCGGATTGGTGCAGCGCCGGAGCAGCCTCGCCCTGCTGCTGCGGTACGGCGTGCCGGCTGGCCGGCTCAGGCTTTATCTGATTGGCGAACTCGCCGTGCTGGCGATGTTGGCGGCTGTACCCGGCGTTATGCTCGGTCGGTTTCTGTCGCAGGCTTTCGCTGCCGGTTTCGGTCAGGCCATGGGCGGCCTTTTCGATGTCAGCCTCTACGCGGGCGGTAACCAGTGGATTTCCTATCTTCTGGCCCTGTTGGCCGTTTTTCTCGTGGTTATCTGGTGCGCCCTGGATGCTTTGGGCCTGGCCTTTGCCAAAGGCCAGACGTCCCGGCCGGGTGCTCGATTTTACGGCATGTTCGCCGTGGTCCTGATTCTTGCGGGAGTGACCGGCACGGTCCTGAGCCAGGCCCTGTGGCAGGTGTTCGTGGCCGTGTCTCTGGTGCTTGTCGGGACCGGGTTGTTGACGCCAGGGGTGTTATCCCGCCTGGTGGACTGGTTGGCAGTGCGGGGCGGAAGTCCTCTGATATTGTGGTCGCGCAGAGAACTTGCGGTGATGCTGCGGCGGTTGGCCCTGCCTGCGGTTGCCCTGCAGCTTGCCGTCGCTACGGTGATCGCCATACAGGCTCTGGTGGCCACGTTTGAGTCGACCTTCTTGGACTGGCTGGAGCAGCGGCTGCAAGGGGATGTTTACATTGAAGTGCCTGCCGGAGCCTCCCTCCGACCGGCCCTGGATTATCTCGCGGAGGCGCCCGAAGTGACTGCCTGGCACCGGGTCCAGCGTGGCGTTGCCAGTCTTGGCGGCCGCCGTGCGGATTTGTTGGCGCTGGATCCAGGCTCCGAGCTACTGCAGGCCTGGGCTTTTATCGAGGCGGTGCCTGAGCCCTGGAGCGCGTTGGCCGGGGGCGGAGTCATGGTCAACGAGCAGTTGGCCCGGCGCGAAAATCTTGAACCCGGCGACGTTTTATCGTTCAGCATCGCGAATGCGTCCATGAGGCGGCCGATTGTCGCGGTCTATGCGGATTATGGCCGGCCCGTCGATGAGATACTGCTGCCGCATTCAGCGCTGCCGGACATCTTTACACCGACGTTTTCCAGCCTGTCGGTGCAGATCGCGCAAAACGACGTTCCGGTTTTACGCCAGCAACTAACGGAGCGCTGGCAAGTGAAAAATCTGACCCTGCGGGACAACGATCAGGTGCGCCAATTGGCCAGGGGCGTTTTCGAGCAAACCTTCAGTCTGACCCGGGCGATCAGCGTTCTGACCCTGATTCTGGCCGGTTGTGCGCTGTTTTTGATGGGGTGGGTGTTTTTCACCGCCCGGCACTGGTATTACCAATTACTTCAGGTCTGGGGCCTGTCCCGGCGCGAACTTCGCTGGCGTTTGCAATTGCAGGCCACCGGCCTGACCCTTTTGGTGGCGATAGCGGCATTGCCGCCGGGCATTTTTCTGACCTGGGTCCTGGTGGCGCGCATCAATCCTCTGGCGTTCGGCTGGTCTTTGCCGATGGCGGTCTACCCTTTGTTCTGGCTCGAGATGCTCGCGATCTGCGGCGCCATCGGGCTGGCTATTGCCTGGCTGGTGCAGGGAACGATCAAGAGCCGGGCTCCGGCCCCGTTAGCCGCCACTCACATCGAAGGAGCGGAACGATGAATCGGCTGTCCGGTTATCGCAGCGTCTGGCTGGTGGTCATCCTGCCATTGTTGACGGCCTGTTCACCGGCCGATCAGCCGGAAGCGGGGTTTGCGGGCCTCGGGGCACAACTTGAGGGTCGTTCGGAAGAGGGGCCGGATTTTTTGCAACCGGCGCCCGGGGACCGGGTGTCTTTGCCGCGGGATCTTGGCCCGCACCCGCAGCATCGTTTCGAGTGGTGGTATCTGACGGCCAATCTGACCACCTCCGAGGGTGTGCCCCTGGGCTTGCAATGGACTCAGTTTCGCCAGGCACTGCAACCCCGCTCACCGGAACAGGCACCGCCGCCGGCTGACGAATGGCCGCTGCAGTCAGCCTGGATGGCCAATGCGGCGATTTCCTATCAGGGCGAGCATGTGTTCCAGGAAAAACTGGCGCGAGGCGATATCGGCCATGCCGGTGCCCGGGCCGAGCCGTTTCAGGTCTGGCTGGATGACTGGCGGATTGCGTCGCTGGTGGCGGAAGGCGAAGACAGTGATCACGAACGCTGGGCACTGAGCGTAAACACCCGCGACTGGCACTACGATCTTGAACTCAGCCCCCGAAGAGATCCGGTAAAACACGGCAAGAAGGGTTTCGCGCTGAAGTCCGAGACAGGCCAGGCCTCGATGTATTTCAGTTACGTCGATCTGGCCATAAGCGGAACCGTCACTATCGCAGGCAAAACCCATCGGGTGGCAGGTGAGGGCTGGTTTGACCGTGAATGGAGCAGTCAGTTTCTCCAGGCGGAACAGGAGGGATGGGATTGGATGGCGCTGCATCTGGACTCAGGCGACAAGCTGATGGTTTACCGCTTACGCAAGCAGGATGGCAGCAGTTTCCGATTCGGCACCTGGATTCCGCGGCGGGGCAAGCCCAGGGCATTGCGAGGTGACCAGTTGACATTCGAAGTTGCCGGCAGTCGCCAGACCGAGCTGGCAGAGGTTCCTGTCGAATGGCGCGTCAGGGTGCCCCTGGCTGAAGTGGATATCCGTGTCGAGGCCTTGCCCGGCAATTACTGGAACCGGGGCGTATTTCCCTACTGGGAGAGCCCGGTCAGGGTATGGGGCTCACACCAGGGCAGGGGTTATCTGGAGCTCACCGGCTATGGGGATACCGAATAACCCCGGATTCCCGAGCCGGCCAAAGATCAGGGGGTCAGCGTCAGTATCTTGCCGTCGCTGGAATCGGTCAGCACCCAAAGCGCGCCTTCAGGCCCCTGATAGACCGACCGGATACGGTAGTCGAGGTCTTTCATCAGATCTTCCTCCTCGCGCACCTCTTCGTTGCCGTCAATACGCAGCCGCACGAGTTTGCGGAACTTCAGGGCGCCCACGAAGAGATCACCCTGCCACTCGGGGAAGGCGTCGCCGTAGTAAAAGTCCATGCCGGACGGTGCGATCGAAGGGTCCCAGTAGTGCAATGGCTGCGCCATGCCTTCCTTGTGAGTTTTATCGGTGATGGGCACGCCCGAGTAATCTATGCCGTAAGTGATTTCCGGCCAGCCGTAATTGGTGCCGGCCCGGATGATATTGATTTCGTCGCCACCCCGGGGGCCATGTTCGTGGCTCCAGATAACGCCGGTTTTCGGATGGCGGGTCATGCCTTGAATGTTGCGGTTGCCGTAGGTAAAAAAGGTGTCGTTGACATCCGGGTCATCCAGCCAGGGGTTGCCTGGTGCCGGGTCACCGTCCATTGTGATGCGGTGGACGCCGCCCGCATCATCACGGGTATCCTGAGCGCGATCCTTCTCGCCCCGGTCGCCCACCGTCAGGTAGAGATAATGGTCGTCATCAAACACCATCCGGCCGGCAAAATGCCGAGCCGTGTTCGATCGGGGCAAGGCTTCAAAAATGACGGTCACATCCCGCAGGCTGCCGTCCTCATAGGTTGCTTTGGCCACGCGGGTGGTCATGCCCTGGTCGTTCCGGTGGGCGTAACTCAGAACCAGCTGTTGGTTATCAGCAAAGTCCGGATGCAAAACCACATCCAGAAGGCCCCCTTGTCCGGCCGCCACCAGCTCAGGCACGCCTTGCACGGGGTCAGTCAGCAGTTCGCCATCCCGTAAAATTCTCAGCCGTCCCGCGCGCTCGGTGACCAGCTGGTCGCCATTGGGTAAAAAGGCCATGCTCCAGGGATGTTCCAGGCCATCCGCAACGGTCGTTACCCGAAAGTCATGGTGTTGTGAACTGAAATTGTCAGCAGCTAACGGCAGGCTCCCGGGCAGCGCGATTGAGATGACACCGGTTACTAACGCAAGTCGGGCTATAAGTGGATGCATGATTCACCTCCGGTTAATCAATAGTGGTTACTGTTGCGCTGCAGCCATCGGTCAAGCTGGTCGGCGAAGGCTTTGCGGTCACTCTGGGAGAAGCTGGCCGGGCCGCCTGTGACCTGGCCGGCGTCCCGCATCTCGGCCATGAAATTTCTCATGGCCAGACGCTGGCGTATATTATCCTTTGTGAAAGCCTCACCTCTGGGGTTAAACACCTCGGCGCCTTTTTCAATGGCCTCGGCCGCCAGGGGAATGTCCTGGGTGATTACCAGGTCGCCTTCGCTGAGCTGGTCGACAATTTCATCATCGGCCACGTCAAAACCCTGGCTCACCTGCCGGGTTTTAATGTAGGGCGAAGGCGGCACGCGAATGGGCTGATTGGCGACAAAGGTGGTGGTTATCTTCCACCGCTCCGCCGCACGGCATAAAATCTCTTTTACAACGACGGGGCAGGCGTCGGCATCGACCCAGATTGGCATCTTTTGCTCCTCTTTGACCATCTCATCAGAATACAATTGCGTTGCCGGCTTGACCAGTATCGGTAAGCTTGACGTATTGTCAGAGGTGTAACTGATGAAAGGTTGCCAGGGTTAACCTGTTTAATGGAGTTCGCGCATGAATCGTGCCCTCGGTTTTCGTCTACTGATTTTAATTGTTCTGTTGTCGACCTCTAAAATGACTTTGGCAACGGAGGCAGCCTGGCAGGCGCTGGCCATAGGGGAGGCCGTGTTGATCCTGCGCCATGCGCTGGCGCCAGGGACGGGCGACCCGACTGAGTTCGATATCAATGACTGCGCAACCCAACGAAACCTGAGCGATCAGGGCCGCCAAGAAGCACGGGCCTGGAAAGCCTATCTGGCCGCCCGAGGCATTGACACGGCCCGGGTGTTCACCAGCCAATGGTGCCGAGCCAAGGATACTGCCACCGCCATGGACATTGGGCCAGTTGAGGTAATGCCGTCGCTCAATTCTTTTTTTGAAAACCGCGCGGACGGTCCCGATCAGACCCGGGCAACCATTAACAAGGTGAACTCGCTGCCGGACGCACCGCCGGTCGTGCTGGTCTCCCACCAGGTCAATGTCACGGCACTGAGCGATATCTACCCGGCCTCCAACGAGGGGGTAATCCTGTCCCTGCCGCTATCCGATGACCCGAGTGTTCTGGCGCGAGTCTCGCCGGAATGATGGAGGCCAGCCCCGGCATTGGTTAAGCTTTGCGGCTGATTTGATCCAATGGGAATGCTATGACCGACCTCAGTTCTGGCTCACAGGACCAGACGCCCGCCTGTACCCTTTGCCATGAACCGACCCTCAGGCCGCTGATGACTGTGAAGGGGGTGGCCTACTGGCGCTGTCCTGCGTGTTTGGCGACTCACATGGATCCGGCGCATTGGCTGGACCCGGCAGAGGAGAAAGCGGTCTACGACCTCCATGACAACGACGCCGGGGATCCGGGTTACCGCCGCTTTCTGAATAAGCTGGCCGAACCTTTGTTGGCACGGGTGCCCAAAGGAGCGCGGGGGCTGGACTTCGGTTGCGGTCCCGGTCCGGTGCTGGCCGGGATGCTTGCGGACTCAGGCCTGGCAATGACGCTCTATGATCCCATCTATTTCCCGGATCCAGAGGCCCTCACCCATACCTATGATTTCATCACCTGCACGGAGGTGGCCGAGCACCTTTACGATCCCCGGGGCACGTTCGCGCAGTTGGGACGGTGCCTCAAACCCGGCGGCTGGCTGGGGGTGATGACCTGTTTTCAGACCGATGACGCCCGTTTCGCCAACTGGCATTACCGCCGCGACCCCACCCATGTGGTGTTCTACCGGCAGGCGACTCTGGCCTGGCTGGCCCGTACCATGGGCTGGCACCTGGAAGTGCCGGTCAAGGACGTGGCGTTATTTCGTGCGCTCAATCCCGCGGGCGGCGGTCGCCTTCCATGAAGTTGGCCACAAAGACCGCTTTACCATAGGTTTCGAATGACCATTTCATGGCGTCCGATAGAACGCTCATGACGGCGTCGAAGTCGCCAAAAATCTGCGTGCTCATGCGATTGGCCCATACTTCCAGGCCGCTTTGTTCAAGGCGTGCAACGATTGCTTTGATGGGCGGCTTGAAGTCATCGGCCAGCGGGTAGTAGCTCAGTTGGACAGAAAGGTACATAGGGCTCTCCAAAGATTTTGATCCGGAGGTCGCTCCGGCAGTTACATGGCTACTCTGAGCCTAATGCAAGTGCCTGGAGGTGTGCCAGCGCAAAAAGCAATGAGTTCGTGTTTATTCATGCGCTATGAATATCACTTTTAATTTGAAGTGTTAGACTGAGTATTATTGAAGAGCCATTAGAGCAGTTTTGATGACCGGGACAGTCAGAGACAGGGAGGTTGATCGATGCACAATGCGGAGATTGCCCGCAAGTTTCATGAGCTGGCGGATTTGCTTGAAATTCAGGACGCCAACCCCTTCCGGGTTCGGGCCTATCGCAATGTCGCCAGTATCATCGAAGGCTCTTCCCGCGCGATCGAGGACAGGGTCGGAAAGGGTGAGGATCTGAGTCAGATCAAAGGCATAGGGGAGGATCTGGCCGGCCAGATCGAGTCTTTGGTCAAAAACGGTACCCTGTCCCAGCTGGAAGAAGCCCGCAAAGAAGTCCCTGAAGAGTTGATCCAGCTCATGCGTCTGGAACAGCTCGGCCCGAAACGCACAAAACAGCTGCACGACGATCTGGGTATTACCTCCCTCGATCAACTGCGGACGGCTGCCGAGGAGGGTAAGATTTCCGCCCTGAGTGGTTTCGGCAAAAAATCCGAAGAAAAAATTCTGGATGAGCTGGGCAAATTAAAGCCGGAAAAAGAGCAGCGCATGCGGCTGGGCGAAGCGGAGCAGGTCGCCGGGCCATTGGTGGATTATCTGGATGAGCTCGACGAAGTCAAAAAGATTGTCGTTGCCGGCAGTTATCGCCGCCGCAAGGAAACCGTGGGGGATCTGGATATTCTGGTTGCCTGTGAAGACAGCGCACCGGTGATGAAACGGTTCACCACCCATCCGGAAGTGGCCGATGTGGTGTCGAAGGGCAAGACCCGCTCCACGGTCTATCTCAAATCCGGGCTTCAGGTGGATTTGCGGGTGGTGGCGGAGAAGAGCTATGGCGCGGCGTTGCACTACTTTACCGGCTCCAAGGCCCATAATGTCGCTATTCGTCAGATAGGGGTCGATCGTGGCCTCAAGATCAATGAGTATGGCGTGCACAAGGGCGACAAGCTGATAGCGGGGAAAACCGAAGAAGAGGTTTTCGATCAGGTTGGTCTGCCCTGGATCCCTCCGGAGCTTAGAGAAAACCGCGGTGAAATCGAAGCGGCCCGGGAAGGCAGGCTGCCCAAGCTCGTTGAAGAAAAGGATATTCGTGGCGACTTGCACATGCATACGGATGCCACCGATGGCCGCAATAGCCTCAGGGAAATGGCCGAGGCGGCAAAAAAACTGGGTCATGACTATATCGCCATTACGGACCATTCCAGGCGCCTGACCATGGCCAACGGCCTGACGCCCAAACGCCTGCGGGAGCAAATGGAGGCTATTGACAGGCTGAACGAGGAGCTCGAAGGCATTCGGGTGCTCAAAGGTATTGAGGTAGACATTCTCGAAGACGGCGGCCTGGATTTACCGGATGACGTCTTGAAAGAGCTGGATGTCACTGTCTGTTCGATCCATTCGAAACTGAACCTCTCCCGCAAGAAGCAGACCGAGCGCGTCCTGCGCGCCATGGACAACCGCTACTTCAACATCCTTGGCCATCCGACCGGACGCCTGATCAACAAACGTGATCCTTATCCCATCGATCTGGAGGCCATCGTGGAAGGCGCGCGGGAACGCGGCTGCTGCCTTGAAATCAACTCGCAACCGAAGAGGCTTGATCTTCCCGGTCGCTACGCCCAAATGGTTAAAGAGGCCGGGGTTCTGGGTGTGATTTCCACTGATTCCCATGCCACCGATCACCTGGGTTTTATGCACCTGGGCGTTTCCCAAGCCAGGCGTGGCTGGATGGAGAAAGACGATTTACTCAACACCCGGACACTGGAACATTTAAAGAAAGCCCTGGCGCGTTAACCGGAGCAATCATGGACGAGCAGGAGTATCAACAGCAACTTATGGGCAGCGGCCCCATACCAGTAATCAATACCCTGCTGGTGGTCAACGTGGTCGCTTTCATGCTGCTTTTAACCGCCCCCTATACGGGCATGCAGCATTTTGCGCTCTGGCCGATATTGCCTGAGGGCAGCATCCCCACACCCTCGGGCATTCCTCCCGGCGAGTTCCATATCTGGCAGTTACTTACCTACGCCTTTTTGCACGGCGGCCTGCTGCACCTGTTCATCAACATGTTTGTGCTGTGGATGTTCGGGGGGCCCATTGAACGCGTATGGGGATCGAAGATATTTGCGGTGTATTATCTGTTTTGTGTTATTGGCGCCGGCGCAGTGCAGGTCACCATGACATCCATCGGATTTACGCCACCGGCACCCTCGGTGGGTGCCTCCGGTGGCGTGTTCGCGATTTTGCTGGCATTCGGTTTGAGGTTCCCTAACCAGTATTTGCTCCTTCTGATCCCGCCTATCCCCATCAAGGCCAAGTATTTCGTGATACTGCTGGGTGTTCTGGAGTTATTTGCCGGCGTGTTTGGCACCCAGGCCGGGGTCGCCAACTTTGCACATCTTGCGGGTATGGCCTTTGGCCTGATTTTCATTCTGACCGTCCGGCCGGATGCACGTGGCCGGTGATTAGGTCAGGCTGGACGCTGCTGCCTTTGTAAAACCCGGGCGCCACGGCGTTCTTGAATCCAAAACTCAAGAGCACTGTCCGGAAGCTGCATTGAGCCCCCATAGGCACCCGCCTTCTGATAAAGTAGGTCAAGCGGTACCCGGCTGAAGATGTCCGGGTCGTTTGCCGCGCTTCCCGCAAGCCTGTCCGAGTGCCTGTCATGCCCTTACCGTCATCCGTCCCGTCAAAGCCGGCGCCAACGCAGGGGTCTGCCGAGCCCCGGCCAGCCTCTCTGGATAATCCGCTCTACTATCTTGAGAATTTCCGTACCCTGCTGCGCTGGGTCATGGACCATCACGGGGACCTGCTGTTGCCCGAGGAAATGGCGCAGTTGCGCGAATTTGAGGGCCTGCCCCAGCCGGCGCAGGCCCTTCTGGTGCGCTTGATCATGCGGACGGGCGCACTGTTCAGAGTGGATAAACTGAACTATGCGGAGCTCGGCCAGCCGGTCAGGCAGGCCCTGACGTTGCTGATCAGTGCCCGGTGGGTGGACCCCGATCCGCTCCTGGGGCTGGATGATTTGTTCCGGCTTCTTAACAAGGCGGAATGGTTGCAGGCATTCGGCACTGAGCTCAAGGCCGCCAGAATTCCCCGCACCGCGACCAAAAAAATCTTTCACGACACACTCGCAGAGAAGTGGACCGGCTCTGACACCCTGACTGGTTGGTGGTCGGAAGCCCCGGAACCCATCATTGCACTGAACGGCGGCAGGCTCTTCCAGCGGATGCAGCTGATGTTTTTCGGCAACCTGCGTCAGAGTTGGTCGGAGTTCGTGCTGGCGGAACTGGGCCACCAAAAGTACGAAAAAGTACCTCTCACTCCGGAGTCCAGGGCCTTTCAGCGCCGGGATCAGGTCGACATTTATCTGCATCTGCAGACGTGCCGGGACCGGTTGGAGCTCGCGGGCGAGCCCCTGGCCGATATCCGGTCGGATATTCCCGCCAGACTGGCAGGCAACCCCTGGTTGGAAAGCCGTCGCGGGCGCCTGCTGTTCGAGTTGGGCAAGCTGGCTGAGCGCGAGGGCAGGTACGAACTCGCACTGCACTCCTATAATGACAGCGGGCACCGTGAGGCCCGGTTGCGGCAGCTCCGGTTGATGGAGAGGCAGGGCGACTACCAACAGGCCTACCGGCTTGCAATGAATGCCCTGGGCGATCCCCGCAACGCCTCGGAAAGCCGCGGTCTGGTCAGACTGATAGCGCGCCTGGCAAAAAAACTGGCCAAGCCGCCTTTGCCGACAGAGGCGCCGGCGATCATTCCCCACTTTCAACTGAACCTGGCCAGACCCACCAACGGCTCAGTGGAATGGGCGGTACTGGAGCACTTGTCCGGGCCCGGCGCGCCGGTGTTCTATGTGGAGAACACCCTGCTCAATGGCCTGTTCGCCCTGCTGTGCTGGCCGGCCTTGTATGCCCCGCTTCCCGGGGCGTTTTTCCACCCTTTCCACGCGGCACCAGCGGACCTCTATCGTGAGGATTTCGTCAGCCGCCGGTCGAAGCTGTTCCGTGAATGCCTCGCTCATCTGGAAACCGGGGGCTACCGCGATCACATACTGCGCAACTGGGCCGCCAAGCAAGGGACGACGTCGCCTTTCCTGCATTGGCCGTTGCTGCGCCGGGAACTGGTCGAAATGGCCCTTGATTGCATTCCTGCCCGCCACCTCACAGCCTGTTTTGGGCGCATGTTGGCAGACCTCAAAATCCACCGCAGCGGCCTGCCGGACCTGATCCAGTTCTGGCCGGAACAAAAGGACTACCGTCTGGTTGAGGTTAAAGGCCCCGGTGATCGCCTTCAGGACCATCAACGCCAATGGCTGGAATTTGGCCTCAGTGAAGGTATGGCCATGACGGTGTGTTACGTCACCTGGCAGGACGCCATATAATGCGGGTCGCGGTCCGGACCCTGTGTGAATTTGCCGCCAGAACCGGTGATCTGGATCACCGTTATACGCCGTCGCCTTCGGCCGAGCAGGGCCGCACCGGCCACGCCAGAGTGCAGGCAGGGCGTGGCCCGGACTATCAGGCTGAAGTCCGGTTGACCGGTGAGTGCCAGGGGCTTTTGCTTACAGGTCGGGCCGATGGCTACGATGCCGGCCGTCACCGGCTGGAGGAAATCAAGACCCATCGTGGCGATCTGTCCCGTGTGTCGACCGCGCAGCAGGCTCTGCATTGGGCTCAGTTGCGCTGCTACGGCGCCCTTCTCTGTGCCCGGGATGAACGGTCGTCCGTTGAGTTGGCGCTGGTGTATTACGACATCGGGCGTGACCGGGAAACCTGCCTGGCCGAAACCGCCACCGCAGCAGACCTGGTTCAACACCTGGAAGGGTTATGCCGAGTCTACCGGGAGTGGGCCGAGCAGGAAGCTCGGCATCTTGAGGCCAGAAGCCAGGCCCTGAACGAGCTGAAGTTTCCGTTTGCGCGGTTCCGGACCGGCCAAAGGCCCCTGGCGGAATCCGTATTCAAGGCTGTCTGCCGGGGCGAGACTCTCATGCTGGCAGCGCCTACCGGCCTCGGCAAAACTCTTGGCACCCTGTTTCCGGCCCTGATGGCCATGCCACGCCAGAATCTCGACCGGGTGTTCTTTCTCACCGCCCGTACCACCGGTCGCAAGCTGGCGCTGGACGGGATGACTCGAATCGATGAGGCTCAGTCGGGTAGAGTGCCCATCCGGGTGCTGGAACTGGTAGCCAAAAGCCATGCCTGCGAACATCCGGACCTGGCCTGCCATGGCGAATCCTGCCCGCTGGCCCGGGGCTTTTTCGACCGGCTTGGCGATGCCCGGCAAGCGGCAGTCGATGCGGGCGCCTGGCTTGACCAGGCCAGGCTTCGTGACATCGCCCTGGGTCATGACATCTGTCCCTATTTCCTGGGCCAGGAGATGGCGCGCTGGTGCGACCTGGTGATTGGCGATGTGAATCATTACTTCGACCAGAGCGCGCTTTTGTACGCTCTGGTGCAACAAAATGACTGGCGCGTGACCCTGCTTCTGGACGAGGCCCATAATCTCATCAACCGTGGCCGCGCCATGTACAGCGCCGAGCTGAGCCAGCAGCGGTTGTTGACGGCCAAACGCCAGGCGCCGCCGCCACTCAGGCCGCCTTTGCAGAGGCTCGCGCGGCAATGGCAAGCGCTGTTGCGTCATCCGGATGTGGCGGCCGTGGGCGACAGCGATACCCCAACGCCAGTGCGGCTGGCAACCGCACCCCAGGATCTCACTGGTGCGCTTAATGGCCTGGTAACCGCCATCACCGATTACCTCGCCGAGCACTCCGGCAACGCCGAACTTCAGGAGTTGATGTTCGAAGCCCTGGGTTACACCCGTCTCGCCGAACAGTTCGGCGACCATTCGTTATGCGAGCTGAGCCGTGAAGGCCGGGGCAGGGCGCGGCTGGCCCTGCTTAACCTGGTGCCCGCGGATTTTCTCAAACCCCGCTTCGCCAGCGCCCACAGCTGTATCCTGTTTTCCGCCACCCTCAAACCGCCGGAATATCACCAGGACTTACTGGGCCTGGCGGAAAACACCCGATGGCAGGAGGTGGCCAGCCCGTTCAGCGGCCGCCAACTGCAGGTTCATATCGCCTCGGGCATCAGCACGCGTTTTCAGCACAGGTCGGCCTCGGTGGCCCCCATCGTGACTTTGCTGGCAGAGCATTATCACGCCCGGCCGGGCAATTACCTTGCGTTTTTCAGCAGCTTTGCCTATCTCAACGCCGTTTATGAACGCTTTATCGAAGCAGCCCCCGACATACCCGGCTGGCGCCAGAGCCCCGGCATGACAACAGCGGCGAGACACGAGTTTGTTGAGCGTTTTCAGGTTGGCGGCCAGGGCATAGGTTTTGGGGTGCTGGGTGGGGCGTTTGCCGAAGGCATCGACCTTCCCGGTGAGCGCCTTGTCGGGGCCTTTATCGCCACTCTGGGTCTGCCGCCGTTCGATAGCCGTAATGAGATCATGCGCCAGCGCCTGCAATCCCGTTTCGGCGCCGGTTATGACTATACCTACCTGTATCCTGGGCTGGAGAAGGTTATCCAGGCCGCCGGCCGTGTGATTCGCGGCCCCGATGACGAGGGCAGCATCGTATTGATCGACGACCGCTTTGCCCGGCCCGAGGTAAGGCGTTTACTGCCGGGCTGGTGGTTTGAGGCGGGATTTGATTAAGTGGCTTTAGCTGGCATTGACTCTGCCGTTCTCATTGACCGAAAAGGAAGTCCCGTATGATTGGTTCACCACCGTTTCTACTGGTCCCCAGACGCACTTTTATCCTGGCCCTGGCCACGCTGCTGGCCGCTTGTGGCGATACCGCAAAATTACCGGTGGAGGCGGGCATAGGTCCCGAACCCGTATTGCCGCCGCCAGATTCCCGCCTGTTTCCCACCGTCAATATCGCCCCGGCCAGAGGCTGGCCCAACGGTGAGACTCCGACAGCGGCGGAGGGTACCGAAGTGGTTGCGTTCGCCGGCGACCTGGATCATCCCCGTTGGCTTTTCGTGCTTCCGAACGGTGACGTCCTGGTTGCCGAAACCAACCGTCCGCCCAAGCAGGAGAAGGGCTTCAGGGATTACCTGGCGGGTTGGTTCATGAGCAGGGCAGGCGCAGGCGGTGACAGCGCTGACCGGATTACGCTCTTGCGGGACACTGATGGTGACGGTGTTGCAGATCAACGTTCGGTCTTTCTCGATGAGCTGCATTCGCCCTTTGGTATGGCTCTGGTAGACGGCTGGTTCTATGTCGCGAACGCCGATGCCCTTGTGCGTTTTCCCTATGAGGAAGGCGCCGACCGCATAACCGAAGCGGGCGAAACAGTGACAGCCCTGCCCGGCGGCCCCATCAACCATCATTGGACCAAAAGCCTGATTGCAAGCCCGGACGGCAGCAGCCTCTACGTCGGTGTCGGCTCCAACAGTAATGTCGGGGAGAACGGCCTGGACAAGGAAGAGGGGCGTGCCGCGATATGGAAAATTGACCGGGAAAGCGATGCCGCCGGCGTGTTTGCGAGCGGTCTGAGAAACCCCGTGGGCATGGCCTGGGAACCGGAGACAGGCGTGCTCTGGACTGCCGTGAACGAGCGTGACGAGATCGGCAGTGATCTGGTGCCGGATTACATGACCTCCGTAAACGAAGGTGACTTTTACGGCTGGCCTTACAGTTATTACGGTCAGATACTCGATACCCGTGTTCAACCGCAGAAGCCGGATCTGGTCAGGACCGCGCGGGTTCCGGATTACGCCCTGGGCGCCCACACGGCCTCGCTGGGCCTGAGCAATGCTGAAGGCAACCGCTTACCGGCCCGATTCAGTAACGGTATGTTTGTCGGTCAGCATGGCTCCTGGAACCGCAAGCCCCACAGTGGTTACAAGGTCATCTTCGTGCCTTTTGAGGATGGTCGGCCTTCCGGGCCACCTTTGGACCTGCTCACCGGTTTCCTGAGCCCCGACAAGGAAGCTCTGGGCCGCCCGGTCGGAGTTGCCGTAGATACGGCTGGCGGACTGCTGGTTGCCGACGATGTGGGTGATATTGTCTGGCGCGTCAGCAAGGCCAGGGACACCGATTGAGCGGGCGATAGCGGTTTACAGCTTCTCGCTTTCTGTCGGAAAATGGGATTAACGAACTGGTCGAATTGGTTTGAAGAAATATCGGAAGCATCGGAGATGGTTTCGGAAGACAATCGGGGAGGATTCATGTTGCATGTCAAGATTGACGACACCACCGGAATTGCAACTCTGAGCCCGGACGCTGCCTTGTCTCAGGAAGATTTTGAATATGCGGCGCAACGGATTGACGCTCACATCGAAAAATCAGGCCCCCTCAAAGGCCTGATCATCAACACCCGGCACTTCCCTGGCTGGAAGTCTTTTGGCTCCCTGATTTCGCATCTGAGATTTTTCAGGGAGCACCATAAAGACGTGGCTAAAGTAGCCGTGGTCACCGATTCATCGATCGGTGAGGTCAGTGAAAAAGTGACGGACCATTTCCTTGAGGCCGAAGTCCGCCACTTCCCGTTCGACGATTTGAAAGAGGCAGAGGAGTGGATTCTGGCTCAATAGCTCACGCCATTGCGGGCTGTTCAGCTTTCGAATTCTTCACTCACATCAGCCATGGTGTCTTCGGTCGGCACGTTGATGCCGCGCTGCACCGCCGGGCGGGACTCGACACGTTCAAGCCAGCTGAGAAGGGGCTTCATGGCAGCGATTGCGTCCTGGTGCCCGGCTTTTTCCAGAGCCGTAACGGCAAACCGCGTTCTTGGGTAGTTGGCGATGTCGGCGATGCTGTAGTCCATACCGGCAAGGTAGGGGTGGAAGCCAAGCCGGCCATTCAGAACTTCCAGCAGCCGCAGGACCTCATCGCGGTAACGCTCAATGAGTTTTGGTGAGGAGTCCTCTGTTTCCTGCTCGAAGTGCTCCATTTGATCGGTCATGGGCTTTAGGTAGCTCGCCTCAAAAAATGTCCAGGCCAGTGCTTCATAGTGAGGGATGGGGTCTGGCGGGAGCAGTTTTCCGGCTTTTTCCGCCAGATAGATGAGTATGGCGCCGGGTTCGAATACCCGATCCACGTCGCTCTGGTTGTCAACGATCACCGGGATTTCGCCATTCGGGCTCAAGGCCCGGAAATCCGGAATATTCTGCTCGCCATGAGTGATGTCAACCGGGTTGACGCAGTAGTTCATGTCCAGCTCTTCCAGCATGATGGATGCTTTGAAGCTTTCCGGGGTTTTCCAGGCATAAAGATCAATCATGGTAAGCCTCCGTTTTATGGGTCATCTCTGACTTAGAACATTTATCTGAAATCCGGGAATTCAAGGTGCGGCCACTACGGGGAGGTTATTGAACTTGGCCGGAGTTGTCTCCGGTCAACCTGTTTCTGGTATCGTCGGAAGCTGGTGTTGTCATCCGAACCGCAGCTACAGGAGGTTTGATGTCCCGGTCCAAAGGCAGATTAACTGTTTTTTACGATGGCTCATGCCCAGGTTGCATCAAGGATCGCAAACGTTATGAACGCCTGGCGGGAGACAGTGGCGACCCGGTGGAATGGCTGGATATCACCGGGCGCGATGAGGAACTGAAACAACAGGGTATTGATCCGGAACGGGCGTTGCGCGAACTTCACGTAAAAGACGAACAGGGCCGGATACACAGCGAACTGGATGCCTACATTCTTTTGATGTCCCGGGTAAAGGTGCTGAAACCCCTGGCCTGGGTTATTGGCCTGCCAGTCATCCGGCCCTGTCTGTCCTGGCTGTATCGGATATGGGTTATGCGCCGGCTGCGGCGTGAAGGCCGGGCCTGAAGGCGACAACAAAGCCGCCGCTATTGCCATGCCTGGCAGGGCGTTCAAGGGACAGCGAGAAAGCCATTGGATATTCTAAGTCCGGAAACCTGGTCGCTTTTCGACAGTGTCGTGGTGTTCGCCATCTGCGCTCTGGCTATTGGTGTGCTTGGCACCCGGATAACCGGCATCGTTGACCAGCTCGCCGATCGGACCGGCCTGGGTGAGGCCATTGCCGGCGCGGTCCTGCTGGGCGCCTCCACGTCTCTGTCGGGTTCGGTGCTGTCAGTGACGGCGGCCTGGAATGGGCATCCCGAGCTGGCGGTCAGTAACGCGCTGGGGGGCATAGCCGTTCAGACCCTGTTCCTGGTGGTGGCGGACTCCTGTTACCGCCGCGCCAATCTCGAGCATGCCGCCGCCTCCGTGCCCAACATGCTGCAGAACGCCCTGCTGATCACTCTGCTCGGCCTGATTCTGCTGGCGCCGCTGCTGCCGGACATGACGCTCTGGGGCGTTCATCCGGTCACGCCGGTCCTTCTTGCGCTCTACATCTATGGCATTCACCTGGTCAGGGGCGCAAAGCTTTATCCCATGTGGCGGCCGTCACCGACCCGGGAAACCCGAGAAGATACGCCTGACGACCTGTCGACCATGGCCTCGCTACCGCGGCTCACGGTGGAGTTTGTACTGCTCATGGCGGGCCTGGGTCTGGCCGGTTGGACGCTGGAGCCGGCAGCCACCAATATCGCCGCCGAAACGGGCCTGAGCCAGACCGCCGTGGGGGCTTTACTGACGGCTATCAGCACGTCCCTGCCGGAACTGGTGACGTCGGTTGCGGCGGTGCGACGGGGGGCCCTGACGCTGGCTGTGGGCGGGATCATTGGCGGCAATGCGTTTGACACCCTGTTTACGGCCGCCTCAGACATCGCCTATCGTCCCGGCTCCATCTATCACGCCATGTCTGAGTCGGCGACCTTATGGGTGGCTCTGACGCTGGTGATGTCGAGTATCCTCATGATGGGGCTGATCCGGCGCCAGGAACAGGGACTGGGTCGGATTGGCGCAGAAAGCGTGGCCATCATGGTGATTTACGTCCTCGGTGTGGTGCTTTTGCTCACCGAAAATGGGGCTTGATTTTCGTCGTCATCCTGGCACAGATGCACCTGCTCCAGATCCAGGTTGCCGCCGCACACAATCATTGCAGTGGCTGTATCGGGTTCTATCGCAACCTGGCCGTCCAGTAACGCGGCCAGACCCGCGCACCCCCCGGGTTCGGCATAAAGCCGGGCCTGGGTCAGGACATGGCGGGTCGCCGCCCGAATACTTGCTTCGCTGACCGTGACGATGCGATCAACCACCTGCCTGGAAGCCTCATAGGTATAGCGGCCCACCTGGGCTGGTGCCAGGCTTACCGCCCAGGTATTGACGGCCTCCAGGCTGGCACCGGCATCCTCTTTTTGCCAGGCGTTGGACATGGTTGCGGCACCCGTCGGTTCCACGCCGACCAGTTCAATATCGGGGCGCCGGGCCTTGATGGCCAGGCCGATACCCGAAATCAGGCCGCCGCCGCCAATTGGGCAGAGTATCCGTTTCAGATCGGGTTGCTGGCGCAACAATTCCAGTCCAATCGTGCCCTGACCCGCCATGATCCGGGGATCGTCATAAGGATGCACCAGGGTAAAACCGTGCCTCTCCTGCAGGTGATGGCAATGGGCGACAGCCTCGTGAATGCTGCCATGAATAATCACCTCGGCGCCAAATGCCCTTGTGCGCCGGATTTTGAGAGGGCTGGAGCCTTCCGGCATAACCACGGTGAGGGAGGCCTGTCGTTTCGCTGCGGCCCAGGCCAATGCAAGGGCGTGATTGCCGGCTGAAACCGTCACCAGGCCGTCGCCAAGCTCCTCATCCTTGGCGGTAAGAATCCAGTTGAGCGCGCCACGTGCCTTGAAGCTTCCGGTACGCTGGAAATTCTCGCACTTTAGCCACAGGGGCTGGCCTACCGCTATATCCAGATCCGGAATCCTGAGTAACGGCGTTTCAGGAAGCTCGGGACGAATACGGGCTTGGGCGGAGGCAATGATCTGTTCATCAGGTAGGGCATTGTTTGCCACGGTCGATCTCCCGGGTGCTGGATTCGAAAAAACCTGCTTAACTCCTAACGTGCGGTCGAAAATCCGATCTATCAAGTTTTTCGAAAAACGGCTTTCAAAGTGCATCGACTTTGGTCGCGGTTAGCGGAAATAACTCGCACATGACACTGATTTGTTAACTCATGGATGGTTCGTAATAAAACAATTATGTAAGATACGAAATCAAACGAAACTTGAACACGGGGTAAAGTGTCGGCAAAGTAGAGCGCTGCTTAAAGGCTCGTGGGCTGAAACTCCCGTTAGTCACGATCGGGCAAGTCTGATATTAAACGGCTTGCCGGAATTTGTGCCCGAGCCGCTGGTTCGGGTTACTAAGAGGGCATATTGACCATGAAAATAGGGATTCCGAAGGAAATCTTCGAGGATGAACGACGGGTTGCGGCCACGCCGCCGTCTGTTCAGAAGCTAATCAAGCTGGGCTATGAAGTGATTGTCGAAAGTGGCGCCGGTGTGGCCGCCAAATATGACGATGAGGCGTTCAAAACAGCCGGTGCCGCTATTGCCGCTGATGCCAAATCACTCTGGGATGAAGCGGATTTTGTCCTGAAAGTTCGCCCGCCAACTCAAAATACCAAACTCAAAAAGCACGAAACAGAACTGCTTAAAGAAGGCGCATACCTGGCAGGCTTCATTTGGCCGGCGCAAAACCCTGAATTGCTTGAGCAGCTTGCCGGCAAAAAGGTAACAGCCTTCGCGATCGACAGCCTGCCCCGAATCAGTCGGGCTCAGAAAATGGATGCCCTGAGTGCGATGGGCAACATTGCCGGCTATCGCGCTGTTATTGAAGCTGCCAACAATTTCGGCCGCTTCTTTACCGGCCAGATCACCGCCGCGGGTAAAGTACCGCCGGCTAAAATAATGGTCATTGGTGCCGGTGTTGCCGGTCTTGCCGCCATTGGTGCCGCCAGCAGTATGGGCGCCGTTGTGCGCGCCTTCGACACCCGTCTCGAAGTGAAAGAGCAGGTGGAAAGCATGGGCGCCGAGTTCCTGGAACTGGATTTCGGGGATGAGGAAGGCAGCGGCAGCGGCGGCTACGCCAAACAGATGAGTGACGAGTTCATCAAGGCCGAGATGGCCCTGTTTGCCGAGCAGGCCGAAGAAGTGGACATCATCATCACCACGGCCCTGATTCCGGGCAAGCCGGCACCGCGACTGATCACCGAAGACATGGTCAAAGCGATGAAGCCTGGCAGTGTCATCGTGGATCTGGCGTCCGAGCGCGGCGGTAACTGCGAGTTGACCGAGCCGGGCAAGGTCGTTGAGAAGCATGGCGTTACCATCATCGGTTACACCGATTTGCCGAGCCGTATGGCCAAGGTTTCCAGTGAGCTTTATGCCACCAACCTGGTCCACTTGATGACTGAGTTGACTCCCGAGAAAGATGGTCAGCCCTTCGTTAATATGGAAGACACGGTCATCCGTGGCCTGACCGTCGTGAACGACCAGGAAATCACCTGGCCGCCACCGCAGCCGGAAGCCCCACCAAAGCCGGAGCCTAAACCCGAGCCCCCGAAGCCGTCAGCGGCCGAGGTCGAGGCGAAGGAAAAGAAAGCGTTGCGAAAGCAGAGAACCGGCAAGATCTCCCTGCTCGTTGTGACCGTCCTGGCCCTTTACGGCATAGGCGCCCACGCACCGGAGGCCTTCCTGCAACACTTCACCGTGTTTGTGCTGGCGTGCTTTATTGGCTGGCAGGTAATCTGGAATGTTACCGCATCACTGCACACGCCCTTGATGAGTGTAACCAACGCCATCAGCGGCATTATCGTCATAGGTGCGATGCTGCATCTGGCGCAGGCCGAGACAATTGCGGTCGGAATCATGTCCTTTATTGCTGTGTTTATCGCCTCGATCAACGTGGGCGGCGGCTTTAGGGTAACCCATCGCATGCTTAAAATGTTTCGCAAGTAGGAGGCGCTAATATGAGTATAGGACTAGTGAGCGTGGCCTACGTTGTGGCCAGTATTCTGTTTATTCTGAGCTTGGGTGGCTTGAGCCATCAGGAATCGGCGGGCCGGGGTAATCTCTACGGCGTCGCCGGTATTATCATTGCGATCGGCGCGACCATTGCCAGCGCGGCGGTCGGGGATATTACCGCTATTGTCATCGCAGTCGTTCTGGGCGCGAGTGTCGGCATTGCCGTCGCCAATCGTGTCCAGATGACCCAGATGCCCCAGCTGGTAGCCCTGTTGCACAGCTTTGTGGGCCTCGCGGCGGTGCTGGTGGGCTTTTCCGGCTATATTGACCCTCTGGTCAATGTCACCGGCACCGAGCACACCATCAAGCTGGTCGAGATCTATCTTGGCATCTTCATCGGCGCCATTACCTTTACCGGGTCTCTCGTGGCCTGCGGCAAGCTGGATGGCCGGATTTCAGCGGCGGCTCTGACCCTGCCGGGCCGTCACCTGATGAACCTTGTGGCGATCATCGCTGCGGTCTTGCTGGGCGCCTGGTTCCTGGACACGGACAGTATGGCGCTTGGCGTGATCGCACTGGTGATCATGACAATCATTGCCTCGGTGTTGGGTGTCCACCTGATCATGGCCATTGGTGGTGCCGATATGCCGGTCGTGGTGTCCATGCTGAACAGCTACTCCGGTTGGGCGGCAGCGTCTATCGGCTTCATGCTGGGCAATGACCTGCTGATTGTTACCGGCGCATTGGTCGGCAGCAGTGGTGCAATCCTGAGTTACATCATGTGCAAGGCCATGAACCGCTCGTTCGTCAGCGTTATTCTGGGCGGCTTCGGCCAGACCACGAGTTCGGCGGCGGTAGCCGGCGAAGAAAAGCCGGTTCATGAAACCTCGGCAGTGGAAGTTGGGGAGGAGCTGCTCAACGCCCGCTCCGTGGTGATTGTGCCCGGCTACGGTATGGCTGTGGCGCAGGCCCAGAATGCTGTTTGTGAGATCACCAAGCATCTTCGGGACAAAGGCGTGAACGTGCGTTTCGGCATTCACCCGGTCGCCGGCCGTCTGCCCGGCCACATGAACGTGCTCCTGGCGGAGGCGCACGTGCCTTATGACATCGTTCTGGAAATGGACGAGATCAATGAGGACATGCCGGACACAGACGTGGTTGTGGTCATCGGTGCCAACGACACAGTGAATCCGGCCGCGGCTGAAGACCCGCAGAGCCCCATTGCCGGCATGCCGGTCATGGAGGTCTGGAAGGCGAAGTCGGTCGTGGTGCTCAAGCGAGGTATGGCTTCTGGCTACGCGGGTGTTGAAAATCCCTTGTTCTTCAAGGACAACACCCAAATGCTGTTTGGCGATGCCAGAGACAGCGTCGACAAGATACTGGGCGCCTTGCGCAACAGTTAATCTGCCTCCGCTTATGCGCCCCTGATACTTGGTGTCAGGGGCGATCTTCTTCTTCCGTTGGCACGCAGTGGATTAGCGAATCAGCCCGACGGGCCGCTACTCCCTCTGTGACTGTGCCTTTTTAACTTTCTGCGTTTTCCACCGAGACTTCCGCGTTGTGATAGACGTTCTGGACGTCATCCAGGTCGTTCAGCATCTCGAGGAATTTGTCGAACAGGGCAATGTCGTCACCTTCGACGACGGTGCTGGTCTGCGGCAGAAACTGTATCTCATCGACTTCGAAATCCAGTTCACCAAAGGCATCAACCAGTGCCTGTCTGGCCTTGGCGTACTCGGTATTGGGCGCAAAAACGGTCACTTTGCCGTCTTCGCTTTCGATGTCGGCAACGTCGACTTCCGCCATCATCAGTGCTTCCAGAACGGCTTCCTCGTCATCGTGGTTGAAGACCAGGATGGCGCAGTGGTCAAACATGTGACTGACACTGCCCGGCGTCCCTATCTTGCACTTGGTCTTTGTGAAGCACTGGCGCACATCGCCGAACGTCCGGTTGGGATTGTCGGTCAGACAGTCGACAATCACCATGCAGTTGCCGGGGCCAAAGCCTTCATACCGGGCCGTGGAGAAATCCTCGCCACCGCCGCCCTGAGCCTTGTCGATGGCTTTTTCAATAACGTGGGCCGGCACCTGGTCTTTTTTGGCACGTTCTATCAGCCCGCGCAGCGCCAGGTTGCCTATCGGGTCGGGGCCGCCGGTTTTGGCGCAAACATAGATCTCGCGACCGTATTTGCTGTACACCTTGGTCTTGGCATTGGCCGTCTTGGCCATGGAATCTTTGCGGTTTTGGTAGGCTCTGCCCATAGCGGTCTCATCGGATTTCGGAAGGATTGAAAATTTTACACGTAAAAATGGCGCCAGATCCATTTTTGTTGTCTAGGATAGGTTAACAGGAACGTCGTTAATTTCTAGGTAAACGGGAATTCTGAATGGCAGCGTATCTTTTGGGTCAAATCAAGGTAAGGAACGAGAAGCTCTGGGACCAGTACCTCGCTGGGGTCGCCGAATCTCTTGTGCCTTTTAACGCACGCATGAAGTTGATGGGAAAAAAAACAGCCAATCTCGTGGGAGATGACGGGAACGACCGTTTGGTGATGCTTGAATTTATTGATGAGCCGACGGTTCAGCGGTGGTTTCAGTCCGATTGTTACAACCGGTTGGTGCCCTTGAGGGAGCGGGCGGCTGACGTGGTCATTAGTAGCTACTGTGCCTGAGCACCGCCGTTTTTTTGGGGTGCTCAGGGCTTGCCTTTTCAATGAGGCTGCTTTGATTTACCAAATTGCTGAGAACTGGCCTCGGCAAGCGCCTGGCTTAGTGCACGGCGAGCCCCCGGATTAACACCCAGATAGAACCCCGCCGCAAACGTTGTAGCCGTTATCAGGGGTTTGTGCTGTTGAATAGTGCTCGCCAGGTGATCTCTTGCGTTTCGTAAGGCTGCGGCATCCTGCATCAGGGCCGAAAGATTGTCTGGAGGCTCCGAATGCTCGGGCTCACGGGGCTTTTTTTTGCCGGGGGTCATTATTGCCTTACTGGCAAGCAGCGAAAGCAAGCTCACAAAAAGAATTATTCCACCTGTCACCGCTGCGGCCGCCGCGGACGTCAGCCAATGGGTCAAGCCAAGATAAAGTCCGGCCACCAAAAAGCCCAGGCCCGTAAGGCCAATCAGCAATGAAAAGCCCAGTAGAGCAGCCGATAAAAACGCCTGCGCCAGGGTTTCTTTAATCATGAGCCTCCCACCCTAGCGACGGGACTGGACGAGCAATCCTGTGATCAGGCCGATCACGAACGTCAGGAGTACGCTACTGAACGGCTTTTCCTCGATCTGTGATTCAACCGACTCGCCGAGTTCCCGAGCGCTGTTTCTGGCTTGATCTACGCCAGATCTGACCTGATCGCGGCCGCGTTCAGTACGTTCCACCGCCATCGAGCGAAGGGTGTCAGTGATGGTGCGCATATCGTCTCGTAGCTGGGTGACTTCCGCGCGAAGCTTGTCTACATCCTGTTCGGCCATAACGTAACTCCTTATGCTTTAAGCTTGATTGGAAATAAAAATTTTGATCATCGCCCCGGGATTTAGCCGACGATATAAATATAAGATGCGGCCCCCATATAAATTTTTCAATGGGCATGCGACCTTTTGACGAGAATTGGAGCAGTGCGGTTTTGGCCGGGCTCCTGTCTCGGCCGGTAATGGATCAAGCCAGTGCGGGCACCCTTCGGATACCTTTTCGCATGGAGTGTTCAAGAGCTTTGGCAATGATATCCCCGGTGAAGGGCACTATGGCGTCAAAGCTGATGCAGTAATTTATCAGAGTCTGGCGTTCGCCTTGCAGGGTAAAACGAATACGGCCCAGGTGATTTCGAACCAGGCTGAGACTGGTGACGGTGTATTCGATTACTGAATCCGGCTCGAAACGTATGATTGTTTCTTCCAGACCAATGGGGCCGATGCCGATCTTGCGTACCGAACCCAGACCGTTGGGATCAGCCTGTTCGCTATCCTTCACACGCCGGACCGGCGCATTCAACAATTTGCCGAAGCGTTTATGATCGGCGAAAAGGGCGAAGGCCCGCTCCGGCGATACATTGACCTGTTCTTCGATTTCAATTCTGTGGGTCGTCATCTTGTTGTCAGTTCCAATAGCCTTCAAACCTGAATGAAGCCTATCGGGTTATCAGCAACAAAAAAAGCGATTATTTATTGGCCGATTACCAGGCTTCTGCCAGTCGCGGAAAACGCCTGACTCTGCTTTTAATATGTTTTAAGGTATATGTGTAAGGCTTCAAATGCGCCGGCAGGCAGGGAGGAGTCATGATTCCAGAGGTGATGAAGGCCGTTCAGCTCACCGGCCACGGTGGGCTGGACAAACTGGTTTATCGCGATGATGTCCCGGTTCCGGAGCCCGGTCCCGACGAGGTGCTGATCGAGGTCAGCGCCTGCGGTATGAACAACACCGATGTCTGGGTGCGTGAGGGTGCCTACGGCAGTGATACCGACCCTGCGGCAGTGTCCACCTGGCGTCGCGGACGCTCAACATTGGCGTTTCCGCGCATTCAGGGTACTGATATTGTTGGCGAAATCGTTGACGTTGGCGAGGGTGTGCCGGAGTCCCGTATTGGCGAGCGGGTGATTGTTGATTTCAGCATCTACAACCGCCCCGAGGGTGACGATAGCCTGGCGGACATCGACTACATCGGCCACGGCCGCGACGGCGGTTACGCCGAGTATACGGCTGTACCCTCCGCCAACGCCCACACGGTGGACACTGACATGTCCGATGCCGAGTTGGCGACGTTCTCCTGCGCTTATTTGACCGGTGAACACATGCTTGACCGGGCGCGACTCACCGAAGGCGAACGGGTCCTGGTGACCGGCGCTTCCGGCGGCGTTGGCTCAGCCATTCTGCAACTGGCCCGGGCCCGGGGGGCCATTCCCTATGCTGTCACCACTGAACAAAAATCTCAGGCCATGAAAGACATTGGCGCTGAAGGCACCCTCATCCGGGGCGAGGGTGATCTTGTCGAGAAGGCCGCTCAGGCCCTGAATGGCCATGCAGTCGATGTGGTGGCGGATCTGGTCGCCGGCCCCCTGTTCAATGATCTGTTACGAATTCTTAAAATCGAAGGCCGTTATACCACTGCGGGCGCGATTGCAGGGCCGGTTGTCGAGCTGGATCTTCGCACCGTGTACCTGAAACAGCTGGAATTGCACGGTTCCTCACAGGGCACGCGAACCGCGTTCCGGCGTCTCTTGCAATACATTGAGGAAGGCAAGATACGATCCTTGCTGGACCGCACCTATAAACTCTCGGATTTCCACGCGGCCCAGACCGCTTTTATGTCCAAGACTTACATCGGCAAACTGGTTGTCGTACCGGATAGTAAATGGGATGAGGTGGGGGCGCCCTATGGGAAATCCGAATGAAGAGATTGTAAACACACAAAACCCGGCCCAGGAGCCAGAGAGGCGAGAAGGCCGGGGGCTGGGCCAGGATCGCCGCCGGCGTCCGGTCGTTACCGGTGAAACGCCGCCCGAACACCGCTTGCGATCAATTGAATTGGTGGATATGCAGGCTGGTGGCGATGTCAGCCGGATAGTGACTCACGGCGTGGGACATTTGCCCGGCGGCACTGTATTGGAACAAATGCGGTATCTCCAGAAGCACGGTGACGGTTTAAGGCGGTGGTTGTTGTCAGAGCCATACGGTGACCCCTTCATGTCCATAGACCTGATTGTGCCGGCGGATAACCCGAGAGCCCAAGCCGGTTATATCATCATGGAAGCCATGGGCTACCCGTTGTATTCAGGCTCCAACACCATTTGCACAGCGGCTGCGGTGCTTGAAAACGGCATCGTGCCCATACAGGAAGGCGAGCAGTCGCTGGTGCTGGAGTCGCCCGCCGGACTGTCCTATGTCACCACACAGAATCACAATGGTCGTGTGTTGTCTGTCACCACCCGCAGCGAACCGGCATTCGTGGCTGCAACCGGCATGGTCGCCGACGTACCCGGGTATGGGCAATTGCCTTTTGATCTGGTCTGGAGCGGAGCCTACTTCGCCATGGTCGATGCAGCGGCGCTGGGCTTCGCCCTGATTAACGATGAAATGGCCGCCATGGCGTCCTTTGGTCAGGCTTTCGTGGAAGCGGCCCGGCCTGCGGTGACCCATGAGCATCCGGAGCTGGGCTATGTCGGGCCTTTGCCTTTCGTGCATTTGATGGGGCCGGTTGAGCGCATAGAGCAGGATGGCTTCCGGTCGCGCTCGGCCACTTATGTGCATCCCGGCGTGATCTGCCGCAGCCCGACGGGTACTGGCACAACGGCCCGACTTGCCCTGATGCACAGCCTGGGGGAAGTTGACGTGGGGCAGTGGCTGCAGACCATTTCGCCCCGTGGCAGTTCTTTTGTCGGCGAAGTGCTGGGTGAAGCCATGGTCAAGGGGCACAAGGCGTTGAATACCAATATCACCGGCCGGGCGTGGACACTGGCACGTTCCCAGGTGATGCTGGACCTGGATGACCCGCTGGTGGATGTGAAGGACCTCGAAGGCGTTCTGGTTTCTCACGAAATTCCACCCAAGTGGGGATAACGACAGTCAGATGCGGGGGTAGCGCA
Organism: Oleiphilaceae bacterium; assembly: GCA_018334495.1. Taxonomy (GTDB): domain Bacteria; phylum Pseudomonadota; class Gammaproteobacteria; order Pseudomonadales; family Oleiphilaceae; genus Marinobacter. The sequence continues at coordinate 2,833 of JAGXLV010000002.1, read as the reverse complement.
AGAAGCTACCAGCCTCAGGCGCCCTAGTGACGCCCTGGACAGCGCCCAAGAGTCGCCGGGGCCGCGGGCTGACTGGGCCTGCCTGCAAGGCTGATCTTACAGGCCGTGGTTTTATGCTTTAAAAACACAATTTAGACCTGAAATATCACTCGAACGTGATCCGCCGACGCTTAATCGAGAGTATGTTTTAATGGAGAAAATGAATAATCCACAACAGGCATTGTGGCGAGCCTGCACTATTAAAGTGCGGGAGCTCTTTGTTTAACATCTTGCTCAGGCTGGAGCAGGAAGGAGGCACAACATGCGCAGACTATTTTATCTCGTATCTTCAATTGACAGCGCCAAAGACATTTCTGAAGACCTGCATGCGCACGGGGTTACCGACTGGCGTTTTCACGTCCTCAGCAAGGACGAAGCCGGCCTTTATACTCACAACCTTCATACGGCGAGTGTGAAAGATCGCACGGATCTGGTTCGCTTTGTGGAGCGAGGACTGATAGTGGGCCTCGTGCTTGCCCTTGCAATCGTGACACCTCTGGCCATCAGTGGGGTTTTTGACCTTCCCACGGGCGCCTATATCGGTTTTTTCCTGTTTCTGGTGCTCGCCGGCGGCTGGCTGGGCGGTTTCGGTGGTATCGTGGGCGAAAACTATCGTATCAAGCAGTTCCATGACGATATTGACGCGGGCAAGTATCTGATTATGGTTGATGCCCCGAAAGAGCACGTCCCCAAGGTTAGGGAGTTAATGAAAAAGAATCATCCCGAGGCACAATTGCAAGGCGAAGACAGCAGTTTTAACAACCCCTTTGCGAAAGATCGCAGCGACCTGCCCCGAACCTGAGAGAAAGCAACTTAATGAGATTTCCCGGACCAAGCATTGTATTTGTATTTTCCCTGACGTTTTTACTGGCCGGCTGCGTCAGCCCACCGGAAGGCGTTGAACCCGTGCAGGGCTTTGAGCCGGAGCGTTATCTCGGAACCTGGTATGAAATCGCTCGTCTGGACCATTCGTTCGAAGAAGGCCTCAGCGATGTAACGGCAGAGTATTCCATGCGCGACGATGGCGGCCTGAAGGTGATTAACCGGGGTTATTCCAAGGAAGAGCAGGAATGGAGCGAGGCGGAAGGGAAAGCTTACTTTGTGGAAGATCAAACCACTGGGCATCTTAAGGTGTCGTTTTTCGGGCCTTTTTATGGCGCGTACGTGATCTTTGAGCTGGATAAAGACGACTACGATTACGCGTTTGTTTCCGGTCCCGACAGGTCGTATCTCTGGCTGCTGGCCCGTTCACCGGAAGTGAGTGATGCGTTACGCGACACTTTCGTTAGCCGGGTTGAGGCTCTGGGTTTTGATACCAGTGAGCTTATTTTTGTTGATCACACCAGAACGGAATAACTCGGGCTGACTCGGCTATCCCCGTTCAGATAGGCTTCCCTGTGATAACAGGCATGATTGCAAATGATAGTCATTCGCGTTAAACTGGATCTATCTTGACTGCCATGCTGCAACTGTTCACATCAGGGAAAGTAAAGTGCCGCCCGAACCACCCGTTATTGAAGCTTATGAGGGAATGAAGCTCGCCGCCATCGCCCTGGGTCTTATCCTGGGGCTCCTGTCCTTGGCGATCCTTGCCAGCTGAGCCCCGGCCCAAACCCCATGTCCGGCATCGACGACCCCTGGTAAACCGCGTCAGGCCGAGCGGTTACGAGCGGCCTTGATGACGTCATACGCGTGGCTGATCTCCTGGGTCTTTTCTTCTGCCATCTCCCGCATGCTCTCGGGAAGGCCGCGACCGGCCAGTTTGTCGGGGTGGTTTTCGCTCATGAGTTTCCGGTAGGCTTTTTTGAGTTCGGCATCGCTGGCGTCCGGGGCGACACCGAGAATCTTGTAGGCGTCTTCCAATTGCTTGCCGCTGCTGGCCTGGGCGGCGCCGGCACGGCCACCTCCGCGCAGCATGGCTTCAAGTTGTTCCACTTGCGCTGCGGGCAGGCCCAGACCGCGGGCAATGCGCACCAGCATATCGTGCTCGGCGGGATGAACCTGGCCGTCGGCGGCAACAGCGGACACTTGCACCTGAAGGAACATCTGCAGCAGGGCGGGCTGGCCACGGCTTATCCGGAGAAATTTACCCAGTTCGGCGTCCAGATCAAAATCGTCCGACTTTCCTCTGCTGAAAGCCGCTTTGGCCGCTTCCCGCTGCCGGCCGGAGAGGCGATAGCGGTCGAACAGGGTTTCAGCCAGGCGGATTTCGTCCTGACTGACCACCCCATCCGCTTTGCAGAGCGCTCCCATGACGGCGAACACCGACTCGAGAAAACCCGACTGCACGGTTTCCAGTCCTTTTCGGACCCGGTTTTTGAGAAAGCGTATGATACCGACAGCGACGATGCCGCCAATGATAAAACCGGGGGCACGACCGAACTGGTAACCGATCAGACCGCCGATAATGAATGCAAACAACATGTTGAAATCCCGAGTTAGTAAACCATGACGGGGGATATCATACCTTTTTTGTGGCGTTTGTGTTTTGCCTGCTAATGATCGACTTTTTTGCCTTGGTTTTTTTATTGGCCTGTTGTTTTGGCGTCTGGCTCTGTTAGCACTTGCTGGGTGCCTGGCCCAGCCTCCGCGAACCTCTTCCAAAACACGCCCGTGAATACGTCCCTGTAGGGCTCGGGTGTGGCCATCCTTGGCCACACACGGTTTTGGAAAAGATTCCCGAAGCCTGTGCTTCTAACGCTTCTGTTCGTCCGCCAAAAAAGCTTTATCTTTTGTCTTATTTTTTGCTTTTGTCCCAAAGACGCGGCAAAAGATGCCGGGTCGGTGGGGTGGG
>JAGXLV010000012.1 GCA_018334495.1 Oleiphilaceae bacterium | reverse complement strand
GGAAGCGCATCGCCCATGGCTATTTTGTACTGTCGGCGGCGGCGGGGCTGTTCGTGTCTCCCGGACCCGGACCGGTCCTGGCAAACTACGGCCTGGAAAGCCTGCGTTTTATTGAGCCGGTGGCGCCGGGCGACACCATCCAGGCCCGCCTGACCTGCAAGCGCAAGATCGACCAGGGCCGCACTTCCCCTGACGGCCACCCCCAGGGTGTGGTTGTGTGGGACGTGCAGGTCTACAACCAGGAAGATGTCATGGTGGCGAGCTACGACATACTGACGCTGGTGGCTAAAAAGCCTGAGTAATTAAGTGGCAAAACAAAAAAGGGGCGGGTATAAAAACCCGCCCCTTTTTTTTGGTCCCGGTTGCCGGGACCAGGTGTCTGCATTACATCCCGAGATAAGCCTCACGCACCTTCTCGTTACTGAGCAGTTCCCGGCCGGTGCCTTCAACCACCACATTGCCGGTTTCAAGCACGTAACCGCGATCGGCCAGGGCAAGCGCCTGGGAGGCGTTTTGTTCCACCAGGAAGATGGTGATGCCTTCTTCTTTGAGTTCCCGGATGATGTTGAATATCTCCTCGACGATCAGCGGTGCCAGGCCCATGCTGGGCTCATCCAGCAGCAGTAGCCGGGGCCGGGACATCAGAGCCCGACCCATGGCCAGCATTTGTTGCTGACCGCCGGAAAGCTCGCCCGCGAGATTGTGGCGTTTCTGGCGAAGTATGGGGAACTTGTTGTACATCTGCTCCAGATCCTCCGTCACTTCAGGGCTGCGGCCCCGGGTGTAGGCCCCCAGCATGAGGTTATCCTGGACACTGAGGTCCTTGAAGACCTGGCGGCCCTCGGGAACCTGGACAATGCCGTCCGCGACGCGTTTTTCCGAGGGCACGCGCAACAGGTCCCGGCCTTCAAAGGTCAGCTTGCCGCGATCCACGGGCTGCAGGCCGGAGAGGATCATCAGGAGGGTGGATTTGCCGGCGCCATTGGCCCCCACCAGGGACACGATTTCGCCGGCATTGATCCGGATACTCACGTCGTGGATGACTTCAATCTGACCATAGGATGTGGCGACATTCTCGACGGAGAGCATTTCCTTGTGCTCGCCTTTTGGCGTTATGCGCTCGGCATGCTGAAGTCCCAGACCGCCAAAACGCTCCGGCGTGTAGCTGACGATACGATGCCGAAGCTCCTTGAACTCGTCACGCACCCTGTCCCCGAACAGGGGATCGTTTTCCTGGTCGCGAGCTTCGACGATCTCCCGCCAGTCTTCGTCGCTCAAAAGTTCCCGGGCGCGCGGTATCACCACGCCTTCTTCTTTCTTGATGTGTTTGCGCAAGGCTTCGGTAAACCGTGCAAGGGCGTGGCTGAACTCCTGCCGGCCCTGGGGCCAGTTTTCCATGCAAGTCTTCAGTAGTTCTCGCAATTCGTTCAGCTTTTCATTGCCCACCAGATAGCCGTTGGACAATTTTCCCAGCAGCGGTTTCAGTTCCGGATCCCTGGCGCCCAACAGCCGGTAGAGGGTGATTTCCGAGGGCTGGCTATGCACCCGCCGAGCGAAGTGCTGTATGTAGTCAAATATCGTCACGAACAACTTTTCGTCGGGGCGTTGTTCATTGATGTTCATGTCGAATTGCAACTGGTCCAGCAGGTCCAGTGTGCGCCACAAGCCCTGGTGTTCCCGCACAATAATGCCGATTGCCTGGGCGCGACGAGACTGGGTAGACGCAGTGTCCGTTTTTTCCTGTGTCATGGGAATTGCCTTCTCACTCAGCCACCCAGGTAGGCAGCGATTACATCGGGATTGTTTCGGATTTCACTCGGAGTGCCCTCCGCCAGAACACGGCCATAGTTGAGAACCAGCAAATGATCGGAAATGCCCATCACCAGCTTCATGTCGTGCTCAACCAGCATGACGGTGGTGCCTTCGTCCGCAATTCTCCGGATCAGCTGCTCCAGCGCCGCGGTCTCGACAGCGTTGAGGCCTGCCGCCGGTTCGTCCAGCAGGATCACTTTCGGATCCGCCGCCAGGGCCCTTGCGATTTCCAGGCGCTTCAGCGCGCCATAAGACATGGCCGAGGCTTCGGTTTCCAGGTAGTCGCCACAACCGACGTATTCCATCAGGTCGGCGGCGCGTTGCCGGGCTGATTTCTCGTCCCGCAACAGCCCGGGCAGACGAAACAGCGTGGTAAAAAGGCTGCTTTTGAGTTTCAGGTGGCGGCCGAGCATGACGTTCTCTATTGCTGTCATGTTCATGCAGATCTGCATCTGCTGGAAGGTACGGCACATGCCCCGTTCCGCAAGCTGATTCGGCTCTAAATCGTTGGTGGTTTCGCCGTTGAGGCGAATCTCGCCGCCGGTCGGTGTGTAAAGCCCGGTGATCAGGTTGAACAGGGTCGTCTTTCCGGCGCCATTAGGGCCGATGACCGAATACACCTGGCCGGCGTCCACTGAAAAGCTCACATTCTCGACCGCATGGACGCCACCGAATGCCTTATCCAGCCCTTTTACTTCTACCAACGCAGTCATGGCTGGCCTCCGGTTTTCTTCGCGAAACGTTTGCCCGCCATCGATCCGAGGGTGGGCAGCAGGCCCTTCGGCATAAAGATCATGGTCAACATGAGGATCAGGCCGAACATGACCATTTCCAGCTCCTGGAAGTCCGCGAGCACCTGGGGCAGCAAGGTAAGTACGGCGGCACCGAGAATGACGCCGTAGGTTGAGCCCATACCACCGAGCACCACCATGGTGATCAGGATGATGGAAAAGTCAAAGCCGGCGACTGCCGGTGTAATGAAGCCCTGGAAATGCGCGTACAGGCTACCCGTGATGCTTGCGTAGACCGCTGAAATCACGAACACCAGGCTCTTGTACTTGGCGGTATCAACCCCGACGACACGGGCCGCCACCTCTGAGCCATGCACTGCGCGCAGGCCCCGGCCAATGGGAGAGTCGATCAGGTTCTGGGCAAGCCAGACCGCCAGCAGCAACATCAGGCCGGCGAAAAAGTACCAGAGCTCATAGCCGTCGAATTCAATCCCGAAGAAAGAGTAGAGTCCGAAGGAACTGAGCTCCCAGCCGAAGAGATCAAGGGCCGGCACCGGCATTCCATCCGGCCCACCGGTCAGTTGGCTTTCGTTATTGATGATGATGGCGATAATAAAGCCCACCGCCAGTGTGGCCATGGACAGGTAGTGCCCTTTCAGACGCAGGATTGGGCGCCCGACAATCCAGGCAATAGCGCCGACCACAGCCGCGCCCAGAAGCAGCGTCGGCACGGCCGGCCAGCCGTAGGTTCCGGTCATGATGCCGGTGAAGTAGGCTCCCAGGCCGAAGAATCCGGCATGGCCCAGGCTGATCTGGCCGGCAAAGCCAACGAGCAGGTTGAGCCCCACGACCGCGCCGCCAACAATGAGGATCTGCGTGGCCAGGTCATACTGGAACGGATTGGTCAGAAAGAGGGGAATGACCACCACAATGATGGCAAGGACAATCATTCCTCTCAGGCGAACTTTCATGAATTGATCAAACATTAAACGCGCTCCACTACCTTGGCGCCAAACAATCCGCGCGGCATAAAGAACAGCACCAACAGGATCATGGAAAAGGCCACGGCATCCTTATAGTCGGAGGAGAGATAGCCTGCAGCCATGGCTTCGACAATGCCCAGGCAGAGTCCGCCCACCACGGCGCCAACGCCACTGCCAAGACCGCCAATGGCCGCCGCGACAAAGCCCTTGAGGCCGAGCATGATGCCAATGTCGTAGGAAGTGAAAGTGATCGGTGCGACCACCACGCCGGCAATACCGCCCAACAGGGCCGACACCAGGAATGCCAGCATCAGGACGAACTGGGTTTTGATGCCCACCAGCCGTGAGGCCTGCTTGTTCATGGATGTGGCCAGTATGGCCTTGCCGATCATGGTCCGTGTGAAGAACAACACAAGCGCCACCACGACCACCGTGCCAATACCGAGAACCCACAAGCTCTGGGTATTCATGACTGCACCGAGAATGCGGATGGGTTCGTCGCTACTGAAATTGGGCACCACATGGTACTGCTTGCCCCAAAGCAGTTGGGCCAGGCCACGGATGAAGATGGACGCGCCAATGGTGATAATAATCAGGGTCACGACGTCGGCCTTTTTGGCCGGTGCGATGGCAAAGCGTTGTAACAGAACACCCATCAGGCCGGACAGCAATACCGCCAGAGTGATGGCGAGGGGCATCGGCAATCCGAGCGCCATGAAAGAGACGGTCGCCATGCCGCCGATCATCAGGAATTCCCCCTGGGCAAAGTTGATGACGTGGCTGGCGTTGTAAATGAGGGTAAAACCGAGAGCAATCAGCGCGTAGGTGGCGCCGATGGTTACTCCGGTAAATAAAAACTGCAAGAACTCTGAGAACATAGTGATTTGCTTCCGGCCGAACGTCGGATGAAGGGCGGCCCGTACCGCAAACCGGCCAACACCCGAGAGACTGGTGGTCGATAAATTTAGTCGATTAGAACCCAGCCGCCATTGACAACTTCAAGAATACGGAAAGAGTCCGGATCCAGGCCGTTGTGGTCATCCGGTGACATGTTGAACTCGCCGGTCACCCCGACATAGCCCTGAATTCCTTCAAGCGCATCGCGGACCGCTGCCTTGTCAGTAGATCCGGCCGCTTCAAGCGCGTTGACTGCGAGCATCAGGCCGTCGTAGGCATAGCCCCCAAAAGTGGAAACGCTCTGTCCCCATTTGGCCTCGTATTCGGCCTTATAGTTACGGACGATGTTTTTCTGGGGGTCGCCCTCTGGGATCGATTCGGGGACCAGAAGCGGCGAGCCGGGCAGGCGAAGGCCTTCGGCTGCTTTGCCAGCCAGCCTGAGAAAGCTGTCAGATGCTACGCCGTGAGACTGGTAGAACGGAAGCTTCATGCCCAACTGGTCATAGTTGCGAGTGACGATGGCAGGACCCTGGCCGAAGCCGAAATTCAGAACAGCTTCGACGCCCTTGGTGTTGCGGATATTGGTCAACTGAGCCGTCATGTCGGTATCGGAGCCGCTGTAGGTCACATCCGCAACGATTTCCATGCCCATTCGTTTCGCGACATTCAAAGTCTGGGTGCGGCCTGATGCGCCAAACCCGCCAGTGCCGGAAATCAGCCCGATTTTGGTAAAGCCCCGGTCCTTCATGTCTTCAAGAATCCGCTCAGCGGCCATGCGGTCAGACTGAGGTGTCTTGAAAACCCATTTCTTGACCGGGTCGGTGATCACCACAGCCCCTGCCAATGAGATAAAGGGGATGCCTGCCTGTTCCACCAGCGGTACTGATGCCATGGTCGCACCGGTGGTGCTGCCGCCCACAATGATGTCAACCCGGTCCGAGCGGATCAGCCGGCTTGCAAAGCTGCGGGCGCTGGACGCGTTGCCCTGGTCGTCATAGTGGATCAGCTCCAGCGGACGACCGAGGACGCCGCCATTCTCGTTGATCTGCTCAACGTACATTTCAAGGGTTTTCAGTTCTGGGTCGCCGAGAAAAGAGGCAGGGCCTGTGACTGACAGGAAGGAACCGATTTTGATTGGATCGGCAGCATGCGCACTCATTGTGAACACTGCTGCAAGGAGGGTGATGCCTGTGGCCGCGGCCATGCGACGCAAGATTGTCATGCCCATTGTTTTTCGTTCTCCCAAAAAATAACCAGGTTTTCGACGATTTACGCCGATGCCAGAAAATGAATCAAAAATACCCATCAAATGACGCCATGAGCGTGTCAGATTAAATTAGCTCAAAGCCCCTTGATTGCTTATCAATTGCCGTATAATGCGCAAAAAGCATGGGTGTGTCTTTTTTCTATTTGCTTTATTCGATACTTCATAAGCACTATTTAGAAAGTTATTGTATCATTAAGATCATGTCAATCAGTTTCAGCCGCCGGCGTAAATGAATATTTCAGGCACCGGCCATTGCCAGAAAGACGGCCTGATCAGCGCCGAACACAAAATATGACGTCCGATATTTCATGTGAAAATCCGGGGGCGTATACTCAACATTTTTGTTCGCAAGCGAACATCCAACAGAGCGAAGTGAAGCTATGTCGGTGAAAAGCCAGTTGGACCTTCTCGTCAAAAATTTCCAGAATCAGCGCCCGCTGCGGGCGGGTTCGCTCATCATCACCATTTATGGCGACGCCATCGTTCCTCGTGGCGGCACGGTCTGGCTGGGTAGCTTGATGAAACTGCTTGAGCCGATGGGTGTCAGTCAGCGCCTGGTCAGAACATCGGTGTTCCGCCTGGTGCAGGAATCCTGGTTGCAGGCCGAAAAAGTGGGGCGCTGCAGCTATTACAGTCTCACGGGGCCCGGGTCGAGGCGGTTCGAACAGGCATTTGAGCACGTCTACAATATTTCCAATAAAGAGTGGAGCGGTAGCTGGTGTCTCGTGTTCCTGAATCAGCTCGATGCGGAAACAAAGCAAAAGGTCCGTGAGGAGCTGGAATGGCTGAGTTTCGGCAACATGGCAGCCGGTGTGATGGAGCATCCGCGTTTTCGCCGAAATGAATTATTGCCGTTGCTCCAGGAATGGGGAGCAGTGGAAGACACCATTGTGATGCAGACTCAGCCTCTCGATCAGAAGAACCCCCGCGCACTGCGCAGACAAGTGCGTGAAAGCTGGAACCTGGATGAGCTGGCAGACAGGTATCGGGTGTTCCTCGAGCAATTCCGGCCACTTTGGTGGGAGTTACAGGCCGATAACAGTTTGTCGCCCAGGGAATCTCTGATCATCCGGATTCTTCTTATCCATGAATACCGCAAAATCCTGCTCAGGGATCCACAGCTTCCCAACGAGCTCTTGCCCAGCAACTGGGAAGGGCGTGCCGCCAAGCAGCTTTGTCGCAATCTTTATCGGCTGATCTATGCGCGTTCCGAGCAGTGGCTTGATGAAGTCCTGGAAAATGCGTCCGGCCCCTTGCCCGGCCCCGATGAGGCTTTCTTCCGTAGATTTGGAGGCTTGCGGGATAATCTGGTCGAATACACAGAAAGACCAGTGGAAAGTGTTCCGGTAGACGCCTGAGCAGTCCAGGCTATGACTGGGGCCGGCTTTCTCAGCTACTTTCGGGCATTGGCTTGAAGTACAGGTGTGCGCTTTGCTTGCTGAAATTCAACGTCTGGCCAGCATCAAAGCGCACTTCGAAAGCCCGCTCGTCTTCGCCAATAACGGAACCCTCCCCGAAAATCCCGTGGCTCAGCCGTTTGCAGGCCCAAAGCGGTTGGCCCTCATCCGAGAGTGTCGTCTCCGTCGCAGTCGTGCTCAGGGTCACGCCGGCGCGCTCGGCGTAGCGGAGGCTAATCGGCGACAGGGGCGCATTCAGGTTGATTTCCGGCGCTTGCGCCTGAGGCTCTGCTTCGCGCGCCTGCAGGGCGCTCCCCAGATGCTGCGATAAGTCAAAACGCAGTTCGGCGATAAAACGACTCGGTCCCTGATCGGCGTCCATGACCGGGCGCGCCTCGGCGGATCGGGTGATCAGGTGAAGTTGCTGGCGGGTGCGGGTCAGGGCGACATACAGCAGCCGCCGTTCACTCTCAAGAAAGCTTGCCACATCGTCCGCCTGACGCGGGCTGTAGGGCAGGTACTTTTCCTGGAGGCCGGGCAGGATGACGGTTGACCATTCCAGACCTTTGGTGCGATGAATGGTGGAGAGCAGGACGCCGCCGGTCTGATGTCTGCTGGCCCGGTTTTTCAGGTCGCGCAGGTGGGCCAGGGCATCGCTGGCACTGACCTTCAGTCCTGACAGGTAGTTCTGAAAGCCCTTGACCGTATCAATCCGCTCGTTAGCCGATTCATGGGTCATCGCCAGGCTGCGCATGCCTTCAAACAACTCGGTATCAAGAGCGTACTGAGCGATCAGCTTTGATACCGGCCCCTTGAAATTGTCCAGGATCACCAGGGTCTCGCCCAGGCGTCGCAGCTTGCGGCCGGGCAGGGGCGACAAGGCGTCAAAATCCATCGCCAGGAGCCGCTTGCCCCAGTCCTTGTCAAAACCCGCAAGAGACCGGGCCACGGCATTGAGCTCGGGCTCTTTCAGGCCCACATGGGGGAATCGCAGAAGATTCCGCGCCAGGTCTATCCGGTCCGCTTCCGGCGTTTGCGGCAAGGTGCCGGTGACCACCTGAAGGAGAGCGGTGACGGCCTCCACCTCGCGGCTGAAGAGCGCGCCCTTGCCGCTGTCGATGCGATAGCGGATGCCGCTGGCCAGCAGGCGCAATTCAATGGGCACACTCTGACTCCAGACCCGGAACAGAATCGCGCTGCCGTCTGTTTTATCCTGGGTCTGTTTTTGCAATATGGCCAGGACGCTGTCCGGGTCGCTGTTATCCTCATGCAGTTCAATGCCGGTGGCCGGCGTCGTGGGGTGAGCGTGGCAGAGCACGTCCTTGCGCCCGGTATTATGGCTGATGAGGTGATTGGCGAGCAGCGCCAGCCGGTGGCCGTAACGGAAAGAATAACTGAGGGTCTGTTCCAGTGGCTGGCCGAATTCCTCGCCGAACCGGCTGAGGATAAACTCGGGCTTGGCGCCGCGGAATTCGTAAATGGTCTGGTCCGGGTCGCCCACCACCGTCACACGGGCGCGCTCACCGGCGACGTAGCGTAGCAGCAGGTGCTGGATTTCATTGGTGTCCTGGTATTCGTCCACCAGAATAAGATCCATTTTATTGGCTACCAGCCGTTGCAGCGGCGGATTCTGATGAATGGCCATGACCGGCTCATAGAGCATATCGGCGTAGCTGATCCGGCTTTCACGCTTGCGCCATTGCTCGAAACTGTGGAAAAGGTCAATCAGGTAGCGGTGCTTGCTGTCGTAGCCCATGTCCTCGAACACGATTTCCGCCGGCGACAGCGTGGTCTTGACCCGATCGATAAAGCCGGTGGCCGCCTCCACGTACTCTTTTTTGTTGCGCCGGGCTTCATCCTGAAGCGCTTCCGGCACCAGCCGCCGCACCAATAGCCAGGCCTGGAAGTTGATTTCCTGATCGGTCAGTATGACGTCGGAAAAGCCGGGCAGGTAACCTTCGCGGACAAACCGTTTATACAGCCTCAGGCCCATGGCATGGTAAGTGCGTACTTCCGGCAACGCGAGATTGGTGCCCTGAGCGACTTTCGCCAGCTTTTGCTGAAAGTCCTGGCGCGCGCTGCGGTTGAACATCAGTACCAGCATGCGCGTGGGCTCGTGACCCTGTTCCAGCAGATAGCGGATGCGCCAGGCCAGGGTCGAGGTTTTGCCGCTGCCGGCAACCGCGGTAATCACCGCATGCTCGTAGCCGGCGGTGATTATGGCGCGCTGTTCGTCGGTAAGAAATTCCGGGAGTTCGGTGGGCATGGCGGCCATTGTAATGGGCAATTGGCGTCGAGGTAACCTGTCGCCCATAATGATCGTCTATTTTTGTAGCACCGCGGGTTTATCGCCTCAATGCGGGCGCCCGTGCGTTTAATTGGAGAGACAGTTTTATGGCCACCATCGCAGAATCCTTGAATGTTCTGGGCGAGACCCTGGAAACCTGTGGCACAGACCCGGAAACCGGGTTTTATCGCGACGGATGTTGCAATACCGGCCCCGACGACTTTGGGGCGCATGTGGTGTGCTCTGTTGTCACTGATGAGTTTCTGGCTTATTCCCGCAGCCGCGGCAACGACCTGAGCACCCCTGTGCCGGCCTTTGGCTTTCCGGGCCTGAAGCAGGGCGATTCCTGGTGCCTGTGTGCATCGCGCTGGCATGAGGCCCTGAAAGCGGACTGCGCCCCCCGCGTCAAGTTGCGGGCGACCCACCAGGCAGCACTGAAACACTGTCAGCTTGAGGATCTGAAGCGCCACGCCATTGACTTGAGTTAAGCGATGAGTGATGGGGCCGGGGCCGGCGAAGGAACCGAAGACAGAGCCGAGGCCTGGCAACGACTGCAGGCCACGTTGCGGACTGCAGGGCAAAGGCGCCTGGTGCTTGTGGAAGGCGAGCGCAGCGACTGCCTGATCTGGTTGCGAAAGATACTACCCGTTCTGACTTGCGAGACCGGACTCTGGACGGGGCCGCCAGAGGACTTGCCCCGGCCCGATTTGACCCTGGTTAAACCAAATGCCGGCCGTAACTGGCTGGGCCGGGAAATCGACCTGCTGGCCTGGGATGGTTGGCAGGGCAATCCGCCCGACAGCCTGGCCGCACTCACAGGCACCCTGGCCGCCGGTGGCCTATGGTTCTGGTTGATGCCCCCGCTGGCGGACTGGCCTACCTTCGCCGACCCGGACTACGTCCGTACCGGCCTTGAGGGCGCGCCAACACACCCCTTTGCCGAACGTATGGCGAGGGTGATCGCCGCTGATCCGAACAGCATCCGTGTGCGACCCGGAACCCCGACAGATTTGCCCGACCTTTCCGCTGTTGAGGGCCCGGCCTTCCAGCCAGGCGGCACGGCCGATCAGGCCAGGGCGGTAGAAGCGGTGGTGCGAACCGGCCATGGCCGCCGCCGTCGGCCCCTGGTGATAACGGCCGATCGCGGCCGTGGCAAATCCGCTGCCTTGGGCCTGGCGGCAGTGGCCTGCCTCCGTAGGGCCAGGCAAGGGGGCCAGCAAGCGCAGATTGTCGTAACGGCACCCTCGCCGAGGTCTGTCCGGACGCTGTTTGAGCATGCCCGTGACGCGGCGGGCAGCGATGGTGTGGCCACTGATGATCTTTACAGCCTTACCCTTACCAACGGTCAGTCACTGCGTTTTTACGCCATCGACGAGTTGCTGCGTGAGTCGCCGCCAGCGGCGCTGGTCATGGTCGACGAGGCCGCGGCCATCCCGGCGCCTCTGCTCAAGCGGGTTCTCCTGGGCTGGCCCCGAGTCGTTTACTCAACCACCACGCACGGCTACGAGGGCTCCGGCCGCGGTTTTGCTCTGCGCTTTCGCCAGGTGCTGAACAAATACACCCCGAACTGGCATGCCATCGAACTGACGGAACCTGTGCGCTGGGCGCCGGACGATCCGCTGGAAGCGCTGGTGCAACGATTGTTTCTGCTGGATGCGGAGTCGCCGGGGGATGCTGGTTCCGAGCCGGTTACTTTTGGTCCCTGGCAGCCGGCGAAGGCGCCGGAAGCAGAACTGGCGGCGGCTTTCGGGCTGTTGGTGGACGCGCACTATCGCACCACGCCCGGTGATTTGCGCCAATGGCTGGACGATCCCGGCGCCGGGACCTGGCTGGCGAAAGCCCGTGATCGGATTGTCGGGGTCCTCTGGCTGACCCGGGAGGGCGGCTTGTCAGCGCAGTTGGCGCAGCAAGTTATGGCAGGTAAGCGACGGCTTCGGGGTCATCTGTTACCCCAGTCATTGGCCAACCACAGCGGCTTTGCCGAGGCGGCCAGCCTACGGCTGGCTCGGGTCGTTCGTGTGGCAGTGCATGAGTCGTGCCGGCGGGCTGGCGTGGGCCGTCATCTGGTGGCTGTGGCTTCCAAGCATGCCAGTGCAGAGGGGTTGGACGGCCTGGGTAGCAGCTTCGGCGCCAGTCCGGATCTATTGGTGTTTTGGCGGGACTGCGGCCTCGACGTCATGCGCCTCGGTCTGCGGCGGGAGGCCAGCAGCGGTGAGTATGCCATGCAGATGCTAGTAGGTTTGTCGCCGAAGGGGCGGGCCATGGCCGATGAAATCCGGAGCCGTTTTGGCGCTCACTGGCTTATGATGCTGCCGCGGCTCTGGCCGGCCCTGTCTTCCGATTTGACCCTGACGCTGACAGAGCAGTTGGCACCGGGACTGGAATTTGGCCTGGCGGACAGGCGCGAACTGCAGGCCTTCTGCCACGGCTACCGGGGCTTTGAGTTAAGCCTGCCGGCCTTGCTGCGCCTGAGCGGCCGGGCCGAGGCGATCGCCCGTTTGCAGGGCCTGGAAAACCGGCGGCTTTGGTGCCGGGCGGTGCTCCAGGGCTGGTCCTGGCGCGAGCTTCAGGCAGCGGGCGACTGTGGTGGGCGGGAGGACGGCGAGTCCCGGTTGCGGTGTCTGGCCATAATTGCCGCCGGGCCTGAGCTTACAGCCCGACTAACGGATCGTCCTGATCGCTCCAGGCCGGCGTGAAAAACTGTTCGATATACTCCGGGGTGACGTCCCGAACATGATGATGGCTCCATTGCGGGGCCTGATCCTTCTCAATAATCCGGGCTCTGACACCCTCGGCCAGATCAGGCTCCTTCGTGCACCGGCAGGCCATCACCAGTTCCATCCTGAAAATGTCCTCCAGCGGCAGTTGCCGGCCTCGCTTCAGTTGCTCGTAGACCAGCCAGGCGCTGACCGGGCAGCCAGTGCGCAAGGTGCTGATGCAATCATGCCACCAGGGATCGTCGGAGGGTTCGGCCAGGAGTTTTTCGACCACGGCCACCGGCTCCTCAGCCTCATCACTGCAGATCCGTGCGATGGTTTGCTGATGTCGGGCCAGGTTGCTCGCCGGGAGTGAGTCGTTGGGAGGTTTGTCGAGACGCTCCAGCAGCCGGTATAGGCGATCGTCGTCGATGGCCGGGTCGCCACTCCAGCGGGTGCCCTGGATGTTATCCAGCAGAGTTTCATGCTGGTGGGCATAGACTGGCTGGTCGGCAAGGCCCACCCGCAGGGCATCACTGGCGTTAAGCCGCGCCCCCGTCAGGCCGAGGAACAGGCCGACACCATCCGGCAGCCGGTTAAGGAACCAGCTGGCGCCTACATCCGGGAAAAGGCCGATGCTGATTTCCGGCATGGCCATGATCAGATCCGGTGTCACCAGGCGGTAGTGACAGGCGGACAGCAAGCCCAGTCCGCCACCCATGACCACCCGATGGCCCCAGCCGATAACCGGCTTGGGGAATCGGTGAAGGGTGTAGTCGAGACGGTACTCCTTGCTGAAAAAACGCAGGGGCGTTGCGGGATCACTCTTGCCGGTCATGGCATCGTAGAGTTTCCGAATGTCGCCGCCAGCGCAAAACCCGCGTTCACCCATGCCGCGAAGCAGAACCAGGCATAGCTGTTCATCCAGCGCCCATTGGTCAAGAGCCGTCTGCATGTCTTCGATCATTGCTTCTGTCAGAGCATTGATGCTGGCGGGTGCATTGAGGGTAATAATGCCGATGCGTCCATCCAGGCAGGCGCGTTCTTCGATTTGAACTGACACGGTGGAAACCCTCCTTTGCGGCTTGTCACGCTATCCATTTCATCCATGAGTCGACGGTAAAATGCTTATTAAGCGTCGGGTTACACTGACACAGATCAGTGTAACAGTGAAAAACAGTCTAAAGACCAATGGCATTCGGAGCAGGCAGACTTTATGGTATTGGTTAACATAACCGCATTTGCCGAATGAGCTGTGCGCATGACAATGACGAAAAGATGAGAGGCTTGAATCAGATGAACTTTAGAAACTATACCGCCGCAGGCGTCTTCGCAGCAATGTTGACGCTTCCCATGATGGCCTCAGCCGCCGGTGACGTGGAAGCAGGCAAGGCCAAATCCGCTGTTTGCGCAGCCTGCCATGGCGCCAATGGCGTCGCCCAGATTCCGACCTACCCCAACCTGGCGGGGCAGAATGCCGGCTATACGGTTATGGCACTTAATGCTTACAAAAACAAACAGCGTACGGGTGGCCAAGCCGTCATCATGCAGGGCCAGGCTGCGGGGCTCAGCGATGAGGACATGGCAAATCTTGCCGCGTATTACGAGAGTCTTCCCGCAGGGGGCTAAGCCAGCCCGAGACCCGGCTTGGGCCGGGTCTCGGGTAACAAAAGTGTCTGTCTCAGGCTCGGGCAGCCGGGGGCTCTATGATGCGATAACTTGGGCGGTAAGCCGAGGTGCCCGGCAGTTTCATGCGATTTTGTTCCACAAACGCTGTCAGCAGCGCGTCCAGAGGCTTTAATAGCGCCGGGTCTCCCGAAATCTCGAAGGGGCCTTTGGCCTGCACCTGACGAATGCCCTCCGCTTTAACGTTACCTGCCACGATGCCGCTGAAGGCTTTGCGCAGGTTCGCCGCGATAAGGTGAGGTGGCTGATTGCGGTGAAGTTCCAGAGCGCGCATATTGTCGTGATTGGGCTCGAAAGGCATCTGGAATATGGGATCGATCGTCAGTACCCAGTTAAAATAGTAGGCATCCTGTTTGCTGCGCCGGAAGGTCTGCACATCGGCAATACCTTGTCCCATGGTTCTGGCCACCTGAGCCGGATCATCAATAATGATCTCGTACTTTTTTGTCGCCTCGTCGCCCAGGGCGTTGCGGATGAAGTCATCGATCATCTGGAAATACCCCGCGTTCTCCTTGCGTCCGGTGAAAACCACCGGGAAGGGCAAGTCGGCATTGTCCGGATGCAGGAGAATACCCAGCAGATAAAGAATCTCCTCGGCGGTACCCACGCCGCCGGGAAACACAATGATACCGTGCCCTGCCCGTACAAAGGCTTCCAGACGTTTTTCAATGTCGGGCATGATGATCAGTTCATTGACAATCGGATTGGGCGCTTCGGCGCCAATAATGCCGGGTTCGGTGATACCAATGTAGCGGCCATTGTGCACCCGCTGCTTGGCGTGGCCGATGGTGGCCCCTTTCATGGGGCCTTTCATCGCCCCGGGGCCGCAGCCCGTGCAGATATTCAGCGACCGCAGGCCCAGTTCGTGACCAACATTCTTGCTGTAGTCGTATTCCTCGCGGCTGATTGAGTGACCGCCCCAGCACACCACCATGTCGGGTTGGCGACCGGCCTGGAGAACCCGTGAATTGCGCAGAATGTGGAAAACCAGATTGGTGATGTCGTCCGGGTTGTCTTTCTGGAAGCCTGCGATAGCGGTGGGTATGGAATTGGAGTAAACAATGTCACGAAGCACCGAGAACAGATGTTCACGAATGGCTCGCATCATTCTGCCATCAACGAAGGCCGTGGCCGGAGCGTTCACCAGTTCCAGTTTCAGGCCCCGGGGCTGAGGCACCAGACGCACATCAAAATCGGCGTGGGCTTCCATCAGGTCCTTGCAGTCATCGGTTTCGGCACCGGTATTCAGGACTGCCAGGGCACATTGACGAAACAGGCGGTAAAGTCCGCCCTGGCTGCGGTCCTTGAGGCGATTAACCTCCTGATTCGAGAGGATTTCGAGGCTCCCCTCAGGGGAAATCAGTGCATTGATAGTGTCCTGATGCATGAACGGTAAAACTCCTGCTGGTCACAGCGATTGGTATTTTTCGAGCCGCAGAAAGCGGCTGGACTGTTCAGAGTAAGGGCTTTTGCCGCCCGGACCCGGGCCGGGCTCAGATTTTCAGGCCCTTGAAAAACTGCTGAACATTTTCGTTCAGGCTTTCCAGATCGTAGCCGCCTTCCTGGACCACGAGGGTAGGAACGCCCGCTTCGCTAACACGTTTGCCGAGGCGGCTGAAGCCCTCCGAGCTTACCGACACCTTGGCCTGTGGGTCATTGTGGTAAATATCGAAACCCAGCGGCAGAACCAGGGCATCGGGCTGGAACAACATGACAGCGGCCATGGCTTCTTCCAGACGGTTGAAAAAGTCTTCCTCGGAGGAGCCGTGGGGCATGGGCAGGTTGATGTTGTAGCCGTAGCCTTCACCGGCGCCGCGTTCGTCCTCGTAGCCGGCAACAACCGGATAGAAATTGGTCGGATCACCGTGAATCGAAACGTAAAGTACATCGCTGCGCTCGTAGAAAATTTCCTGAATGCCCTGGCCGTGGTGCATGTCGGTGTCGAGGATCGCAATTTTGGGGAAGCGCGGCAGCATGTGCTGGGCTGCAATGGCGGCATTGTTGAGGTAACAGAATCCGCCGGCGGCGTCACGGCGGGCATGATGCCCCGGAGGTCGGCAAACCGCATAGGCCGTCCGTTCGCCGGCCATCAGGGCATCTGCTGCGCCAAGAGCGGTCTGAGCCGACCAATAGGCGGCATCCCAGGTGTTGGGGCCGATGGGGCAGCTGCCGTCGGCCTGGTAGCAGGCCGCTTCCGCCAGAATGCCGCGCATGGGGTTGGGTGAGCGCACGAACACATTGGACATGACTTCGTCACCCCAGTCGTCGGGCCAGCGCCGATGGGCGGATTCCAGGAAACGGAGGTAACCCAGGTCGTGAACGGCGGAAATGGCACCGGCGCCCTGGTCGGCTGGCTCGAGTATCCGAACGTTCAGAGCCTTGAGCCCCTCCAGCATCTGGCCTGTGCGGTCAGGCACTTCCTGAGGCTGGCGCATCTGACCCCGGGTGAAATAGGTCTTGGGAAGATGTTGGTCCTGTGCCGGATGGAAAAACGCTTTCATTAGGGGGCTCCTTTAGGGGGTATTCCGCGAGTATAGGCGGGTCGCCGCCCGGGTCAAAACCTTGTGCTTTCAATGCCCGGCGCCGGGCACTTGTTACAGCCTGGAGGCTGTAGGTTATTGCCGATTAAACGGGACACACTGCTAGTAATATGCGCCACTTTACAGCATTATCCCGAGCGGCCATTATGGCTGTATTGTTTATTCAACACGCATACTATCAGGGTGTTTACGAAACACGCTACGACAGGACAAGGGAGCCCGAATAATGGAATCACCACTGCTTAAAAATTTAC
Organism: Oleiphilaceae bacterium; assembly: GCA_018334495.1. Taxonomy (GTDB): domain Bacteria; phylum Pseudomonadota; class Gammaproteobacteria; order Pseudomonadales; family Oleiphilaceae; genus Marinobacter. The sequence continues at coordinate 37,235 of JAGXLV010000012.1, read as the reverse complement.
ATGGCTATGTGGGCGGTCGCTGGAAGGATTCGGGAGACGGCAACACCTTTGACGTTTTCAATCCAGCTACGGGAGAGGTTATCGCCAGGGTTGCCTCCATGACCGCGGAGGATGTGAATGCCGCCATTGATGCTGGAAGCCAGGCCCTGCGCCTGTCCAACCCCTACTCGCTGGAAACCCGCAAAGGCTGGCTTGAGGGTATTCGCGACGCACTCCTCAATAACAAGGAAGAGGTTGGCAGAATCCTGTGTAGCGAGCACGGTAAACCTTTGAAGGAAGCGCAGGGCGAAGTGGAATACGCCGCCGGCTTTTTTGATTACGCTGCCAAGCATATTCAGGCCCTGGATTCCCATACCCTGGCCGAGAAGCCGAAAGACTGTACCTGGACCGTGCATTATCGCCCTATTGGCGTCACCGGCCTGATTACACCCTGGAACTTCCCCATCGGCATGATCGCCAAGAAGCTGTCGGCTGCTCTGGCGGCAGGCTGTCCTTCCGTTATCAAGCCTGCCAGCGAAACACCCCTGACCATGATTGCGCTGTTTACCCTGATGGATGAGCAAGTGGATATGCCTGCGGGTATGGTCAACCTGGTCATGGGCAAGGCCAGTGTGATCGGTAAAGTGCTGTGCGAGCATCCGGATGTGACCATGCTGAGCTTTACCGGCTCCACCGAAGTGGGTCGCAAGCTCCTCATTGACACCAGCGACCAGGTCAAGAAGCTGGCTCTGGAACTGGGCGGCAACGCGCCGTTCATCGTTTTTGAAGACGCCGACCTGGACGCTGCGGTCACCAATCTTCTGGGCAACAAATTTCGTGGCGGCGGCCAGACCTGCGTCTGCGCCAACCGGATTCTGGTCCACGAAAAAGTTGTTGAAGCGTTTGGCCGGAAACTGGCCGACAAGGTCAATGCCATGACCGTTGGCGACGGTATGACAGACGTGGATATCGGCCCGCTGATCAACAAAAGCGGTTACGACAAAGTCCACCGTCATGTGTCGGATGCGCTCGATAAAGGCGCAACCCTGATGGCCGGCCGTCATCCTTCGGAGCTCACGGGCAAGGATCTTTTCTATCCGCCCACGGTGGTTTCAGGCATTACGCGGGAAATGGCCTGCTACAAGGAAGAAACCTTCGGGCCGCTGGTGCCGATGGTGTCTTTTGGTTCCGAAGACGAAGCGATCAAAGTCGGCAACGACACTGAATTCGGCCTGGCCGCTTACCTGTTCACCGCGGATTCCGAGCGCGCCCAGCGCGTAGCCGCAGCTCTGCGCTTCGGTCACGTCGGCTGGAACACCGGCACCGGTCCTACCCCTGAAGCGCCGTTCGGCGGCATGAAGGCGTCCGGTATTGGCCGTGAGGGTGGCCTTGAAGGCCTGTTTGAGTTTGTTGAAGCTCAGACGGTTCCGCGGGGGTTCTAAGCCCGGCACTTTAAGGCGTTAGCACTGATAGTCGAGAATGGGATCGGGGGCAATTACTCCCGATCCCATTTTTTTTGATGTCGGTGACTGGGATAGCCCTGTGGTTCTGAGTCCAAGCTCGGGCGGTGACTCCTTTCAGAACACGCCCGCAAGTACATCCCTGTAGGGCTCGGTCGTGGCCATCCTTGGCCACTCACGGTTCTGAAAGGAGCCCCCGCCCGATCTTTCTTCCGGTTTTGAGTTTGCTTCTCTGAATATCTGTCGAGGTCGGGGATGGATATTTTTTCAAGTTTTAAGTCTTTGATGTATGCGATATCGCTCAAGCCTGAGAAATGGGGTCGGGGATGGTTTTTCAGGACCGTGAGCAGCCAGGGATGGCTGCGCCCGAGCCCTACATGGACGTATTCACGGGCGTGTCCTGAAAAACCATCGCCGGCCGCATTCTGCCACCTAATCTTGCAGGCTCAGGTCTCAATGGCACACTCTCAACACGCGCATTTGCCCACAAAACTCGCCGCCCCGCTTTCTTGAGGCTTTGAACGTAATACTCCTCACGCAGGCCTGTTATAATCTGGCACTTAAATTTCAAACAGCTTGTGACCCTGTCTTATGGATGTTTCCCCGATCATCGACCCCCTCAATGACGCCCAGCGCGAGGCGGTGACTGCCCAGAACGATCACCTTCTGGTGCTGGCCGGCGCCGGTAGTGGCAAGACACGGGTGCTGATTCACCGCATGGCGTGGCTGATGCAGGTTGACCGGGTCCCGCCCACCGCGATTCTGGCCGTGACTTTTACCAACAAGGCCGCCCGCGAGATGCGCAGCCGTATTGAGCAGATGCTCAACCTGCCGTCCCGGGGCCTCTGGCTGGGGACCTTTCACGGGATTGCCCATCGGCTGCTGCGATCCCACGCCAAAGACGCCGGGCTGCCGGAGAACTTCCAGGTGCTGGACAGCGACGATCAGCTTCGGCTGGTCAAGCGCGTGATGCGGGAGATGGAGATTGATGAGAGCCGCTGGCCGCCCAAGCAGGCCCAGTGGTTTATCAGCAGCCAGAAAGACGAAGGCCTGCGGGCGAATCACATTCAGGAAAATCCCGGCGACCATTTCACCAGCACCATGCTGAAGATTTACCGTCGTTATGAGCAGCTTTGTCAGCAGGCGGGGTTGGTGGACTTCGGCGAGTTGTTGTTGCGTTCCCATGAGCTGTGGTTGTACCGGCCGGAACTGCTGGCGCATTATCAGGGCCGGTTCAGGCATATTCTGGTGGACGAGTTCCAGGACACCAACGCCATTCAGTATGCCTGGCTGCAGGTGTTGGCGGGTAATCGCGTACCCTCGACGATTGTGGGGGACGACGATCAGTCCATTTATGGCTGGCGCGGCGCCCGGGTGGAAAACCTCCAGCAGTACCAGAAGGATTTTCCCGACGCCCGGCTGGTGCGCCTGGAACAGAACTATCGTTCCACCCAGTTGATCCTGAAAGCGGCAAACGCGGTGATCGCCAACAATCAGGGGCGTCTTGGCAAGGAACTCTGGACCGATGGTCCGGACGGCGACCCGATCAGCCTTTATGCGGCTTTCAATGAGCAGGACGAGGCCAATTATATTGCCGACACCATCAGCACCTGGGTGATGGAGGGCAACCTGCGCAGCGAAGCCGCCATTCTTTATCGCTCCAACGCCCAGTCCCGGGTATTGGAGGAATCCCTGGTGCGTCAGGACATACCTTACCGGGTCTATGGCGGGCTCCGGTTTTACGATCGTCAGGAAATCCGCAATGCTCTGGGGTATCTGCGTCTGGTGCATTACCGCAATGACGACGCCGCCTTTGAGCGGGTTGTAAACCTGCCGCCACGGGGTATCGGCGCCAAGAGCCTGGCGGAGATTCGGGCGCTGGCGGTGGAACAAAGTTTCTCGCTGTGGCAGGCCGCTGAGCGCATGCTGGCTGCCGGCGCCTTGAAAGGGCGCGCCAAGACCGGCCTGCAAAGTTTTATGGAAATTATTGAAGCGCTGACTGAAATGGCGGAGAACGCCAGCCTTCAGGGTCTGGCGCAACAGGCTATCGAGGCCAGTGGCTTGCGCAATTACCACGCTAATGAAAAGGGTGAAAAAGGCCAGGCGAGGGCGGAAAACCTAGACGAGCTGGTCAATGCAATGGCCGATTTCGAGGTCGAAGATGGCGAGGATGCCCTTGCTGAATTTGTCTCCCGGGCGGCTCTGGATGCGGGCGAGGCTCAGGCCGAAGACCATGAAGACAGCGTACAGCTGATGACACTGCACTCGGCCAAGGGTCTGGAGTTCCCTCTGGTGTTCCTGGCCGGTATCGAGGAGGGCCTTTTCCCCCATAGCATGTCCCTGGAGGAACCGGGTCGCATGGAAGAGGAACGCAGGCTGGCCTATGTGGGCATCACCCGGGCGATGAAAAAGCTGATCCTCACCTACGCCGAATCACGGCGACTCTACGGCCAGGAGAAGTTCCACGCCCTGTCACGATTCGTTCGGGAAATCCCTCCGGATTGCCTCCAGGAAGTGCGGCTTCGCAACACGGTAAGCCGGCCGGCCATGCTGCAGGGCTCGGGACAGGGGCCGCTCGACGATACGTCGGCCAAAGAGGCGGGCCTGCGGCTGGGCCAGCGTGTGCGTCATCCCAAATTCGGCGAAGGCATCGTGATGAACTGCGAGGGCAGCGGCCACCACGCCCGGGTGCAGGTCAACTTTGATGAAGGCGCCAAATGGCTGGTGCTGGCTTTTGCGCCGCTGGAAGCCTGCTGAGATTTACCGGGATTTCGGGGATCAAGCGGTGCGATGACGGCTAGTGAAAATGTCGCTGCAGGAAGGGCCGGAATCGGTCCATGGGTTCGCCCTCCACGTTGGGCATGGGCCTTGTTCCTGGCTGGAAACCGGACAGCCCCGAGGGCGCGGAATCCAGTTTGCCGCGATCATCGATAAAAGGCGTCAGCAGGTCCGGATCAGCGCTGATCAGGTGCACCATTACCTCCCGGCTGGCGTTGTCGCCGGTAATCAATGGCGCAGGTTGGTGGTCACCCACGATCATCAGCAAGGTGTTGTTGTCGACATGGCGGGACGCGTAGCCGGTGATGACTGCGAGCGCGTAATCGATAGCGCGGGTGTAGTGCTTACGGACCCGATCAGTATCCTGCCACAGGCTGGCGGGAGCCTCGCCGCTGTCGCGCCAGGGTTCGAACACCCGACCGTCCCCTATGGTCTCCCAGGCATCCAGCACCGGCAGAATAGGCACCCAGGGGGCATGACTGCTAATCAGCGCAATTTCCGCAAACAAAGGCCTGTCCGATTGCGCTTGAATGGTTCGGGCAAACCAGGACCAGGTGTACTGATCGGGCATGGTGACCCAGTTCAGGGGCGGGCCTTCATAATCCATGCTGGAAGAATCGTAAATGCGGTCGTACCCCAGTTGGCGGCCTTCCGGCCAGGCTCTGGTGATGGCGGGCATAACGGCGATCGTGTCGTGGCCGGTCAAGCGCAAGTCATCGATCAGAGTCGGGTAGTCGCTGGCCAGCAGAGTTTCATAATCAAGCTGGGTCGTGATCCATTGTCCGCTTAGCAGGGTGGCGTGAGCCAGCCAGGACTGGCCGCCCTGAACCGGTGACCGCAGCTTGCCGCTGACCAGATGCAGCCCCGCGTCAGTGAGGGCGGTTTCCATCAAGTCCAGTCGCCTACCAATGAGGTCCCGGTAGCGCGGATCGAGGATCGCCGACACCCCGTAGGATTCGACGAAACCCAGAATGACGTCAGCGTCCCCCAGGGCCGGCAGCGCTCTGGCGCCACTGTTTTGGTTTTCAGCCTCCAGATGCGTTCGAAAAGCCTGTGTTGTCCTGTGGGTATCGATTGCCAGCAAGGCCTGTTGCGCGATTTGCGCGGAACCGGTCCAGGCCACGGGCAGCCACTGGGCCTGGGTTAGTATCGCCGCCAGAAGGCCAAGTGCCATCATGGCGCGGCGCTGACCGCGGGATGGGGAGCCACGGTCAATTCGGTTGAGTAGCCTGGCCACCACCACGGCCAGTGCGCCGAGCGCCAGCAGCAGGATTATCAGTCCGGCAATTGAAAGGATGGGCCCAAGGTTCGTCTCCAGGAGGTTAAAAGCGGCCGAGATTTTGCCGGCTTCCAGATAGATGTTGAGAGAGCGGCCCAGGCTTTCGCGGACGAGGAAGTCGCAGAGGGTGAAAAAGACCAGCAAGGCATAGAGGATGCCGGTTGCCCCTGCCAGGCCCGAACGCAGAATAGGGGGGCGCAATACGGCAAAAATCCCGGACAGCAGGAGCGCTTCGGCGGCAATCCAGGGCAGGTCGGGATAAGCCGGCAACACCAGGGCCAGGAAAAGTCCGTTTAGCAGAAAAGTGATTAAGAGAAGTCGACCCATCAACAATGGAGCCTTTGTCGCGACAGGGCAGTAGCGGGCATCAGATAAACCATAAGTTCTTCCATAACAGACACGCTGCAGTTATGACGGCGACGGCTTCATGCACTCGTCATCGTCCTCAAGCCGGGAAACTGTCCCGGGTTTTGTTGGCAATGCGCACCAGCATCAGCATCAGTGGTACTTCCACCAGCACACCAACCACCGCCGCCAGAGCTGCGCCAGATTGCAGGCCGAACAGGGCAATAGCCGCCGCAACCGCCAGTTCGAAAAAGTTACTGGCACCAATCATGGCCCCGGGCGCGGCGATGCAGTGGCGCACTTTCCACAATTTGGCCCAGCCGTAGGCGATGAAAAAAACCAGTACGGTCTGGACGATCAGAGGTACGGCAATCAGCGCGATATGAAACGGGTTTTCCAGTATCACTTCTCCCTGAAAGGCAAACAGCAGCACCAGGGTAACGATCAGTGCCGCCGGGGTGAGCGGACTGAGGCGCTTCATGAATACGTCGTCGAACCAGCGCTGTCCGCGGCGGGCAATCAGTGTGCGGCGAGTAAGATAGCCAGCAACCAGGGGGATGACGATGTACAGCACCACGGACAGCATCACCGTATTCCAGGGCACCTGAATGTCGGAGATGCCCAGCAGGAACACCACAATCGGCGCGAAGGCAAACAACATGATCAGATCGTTGAGAGACACCTGAACCAGGGTGTAAGCGGCATCGCCTTTGGTGAGGTAGCTCCAGACAAACACCATGGCGGTGCAGGGCGCGGCGCCGAGCAGTATGGCGCCGGCGAGGTACTCGCTGGCCAGTTGTGGTGCAATGAAGGGTTCGAACACCACCATCAGGAAAAACCAGGCGATGGCAAACATGGTGAAGGGCTTGATCAGCCAGTTCACGATGGTGGTAATGGCCAGTCCTTTCGGTTCTTTTCTCACGTTCAGGATGGCGCTGAAATCAATCTGGGCCATCATCGGGAAGATCATGGCCCAGATCAGAATGGCGATGGGAATGGAGACCTGGGCGTATTCAAACCGCGACAAGGCATCCGGCACCGAGGGTGCCAGCTGGCCCAGTGCCACGCCGGCAACGATGGCCAGAGCCACCCAGACCGACAGGTATTTGCCAAACAGGTCCATGCCGCCACCGATGTCCTCATTTGCATTCACTTCTGTATTGCTGCTCATGGTTTGCCTCTCACAGGGATCGCTGATTGACACGTTCTGACACTTCTTCGGCACTTTCTACCCGTTCGGAATAGCGGTCCGTCAGGTAATCGCTGCGATCCCGGATCAGCAGCGTGAACTTCACCAGCTCTTCCATGACATCCACGATGCGGTTGTAGTAAGGCGACGGCCGCATGCGGTCATGCTCGTCGAATTCGGTAAAGGCCTTGGGCACAGAGGACTGGTTGGGGATGGTCACCATACGCATCCAGCGACCCAGCACCCGCAGCTGATTTACCGCATTGAACGACTGGGAGCCACCGCAGACCTGCATCACCGCCAGGGTCTTGCCCTGGGTCGGGCGCATACCGCCGATGGACAGGGGGATCCAGTCGATCTGCGTCTTCATGATGCCGGTCATCGCGCCATGGCGTTCCGGTGAGCACCACACCATGCCCTCCGACCATTGGGCCAGTTCCCGTAATTCCTGAACCTTCGGGTGAGTGGCCTCCTCGGCATCGGCAAGCGGCAGCCCCCGCGGATTAAATACCCGGATTTCGGCGCCCATGGCAGTCAGCAATCGAGCCGCTTCCTCCACCGCCAGCCGGCTGAACGAGCGTTCCCGCAGGGATCCATACAGGAGCAATAGCCTTGGTGGGTGGGCCGAAGGCTTCGCAGCGAAGACGTCATCAGTCGTGGCGGCGGCGAACAGCGTCGGGTCAATGTTGGGCAGTGTTTCGTTACTCATGGTGCTCCACTGAATCTGTTTTCAAAGGTTAAACGCAAAGGATAGCCGGAGGGAAGACGAATGACATGCCAGAAAGATACTGGGTCCGCTCCGGTGAGGAACCTGGCCTGGATTCTGTTTTACTTGCCGGCCCGGATCCGATAGTATCCAAAAAACTGAATATACACAAAGTAATATATATGGAAAATCAGATATGAAGCGTCGCATTTTATTTGTTTGCACAGCCAACAGCGCTCGTTCCCTGATGGCGGAGGCCCTGCTCAGGCACATGGCCGGCGACCGGTTTGAGGTTGCCAGTGCCGGTACTGATCCATCGCAGCCGCATCCCATGGCGTTGCAGGTGTTACAGGAGTCAGGGATCGCGGTGGAGGGGCTGCGCAGCAAGCAGTTGGCCGAGCTGCAGGATGAGAATTGGGATTACGTCATCACTCTTTGTGAAAAAGCGACCAACGAGTGCGGAAGGATATGTCAGCCGGCCCAGCAGATCGCCTGGGATTTCCGCGACCCGGTCCCGGCAAACCGGCACGCCACCTTTGCCATTACCCTCAAAGAGCTGAAAGAGCGAATTGGTCTGTTTACACTGGTGCACCAGAAAGAGACCGGCCTGAAATCCCTGGATTACCACCCGGTCAGCGTGTTCCGGGCGCTCGGGGACGATCTTCGGCTGGCCATGCTTTTGCTGATTCGTGACCAGAAAAAGCTCTGCGTTTATGAGTTGACGACGGCACTTGAATCCGCGCAACCGAAGGTCAGTCGCCACCTGGCAACCCTGAAAGAGGCCGGCTTGCTGGAAACAGATCGCCAGGGTCAGTGGGTCTACTATTGCCTTCATCCGCAAATGCCTCCTTGGCTGATGCGGCTGCTGGATGACACATCAGACAGTAATGCGGGCCTGATAAAAAAAGAGCTGGAGCGGCTGAAAGCCATGGACGATCGGCCGGTTGTCCGATTCCTCTGAGTCCGGGTTAATGACAATTTGAATACCGATAAGGGAGCATTTCATGAGCAAACTCAAAGTGGGCATCAATGGCTTTGGCCGAATCGGTCGTCTTGCCCTGCGTGCAGCCTGGCAATGGCCGGAAATGGAATTTGTCGCCATCAACGATCCGGGCGCCGATGCCGCCACTCTGGCGCACCTGCTGAATTTCGACAGTGTGCATGGCCGCTGGAATCACGAAGCGGGCGCCGACGGCGACACCATCATGATCGACGGCCGGCAAATCCGGGTCACCCGGAACAGGGCCATCGGCGACACCGACTGGTCCGGTTGCGATCTGGTGATTGAAGCCAGTGGTGTTAACAAGACCGTAAAGGTATTGCAGGCTTACCTGGACCAGGGCGTAAAACGGGTTGTGGTCACCGCGCCGGTCAAGGAAGCGGGCGCGAAGAATATTACCATGGGTGTGAATGAAGAGGTGTTTGATCCGGTTAATGATCGCATTGTAACGGCGGCTTCCTGCACCACCAACTGCCTGGCGCCAGTGGTGAAAGTGATTCACGAAAAACTGGGCATCAAGCACGGTTCCATCACCACCATTCACAGCCTGACCAATACCCAGACCATCCTTGACGCACCCCATAAGGATCTCCGCCGGGCCCGGGCCTGCGGCAGCTCTCTGATCCCCACCACCACGGGATCTGCCACCGCAATCATCGAGATCTTTCCGGAGCTGAAAGGCCGGCTGGACGGCCATGCGGTGCGCATACCGCTGACCAACGCCTCGCTGACCGACTGCGTGTTTGAAGTGGAAACGCCGACGGATCGCGATACTGTCAATCAATGGCTGAAAGAAGCCGCCGACGGCGAGCTGAAAGGCATTCTGGGCTACGAAGAACGCCCGCTCGTGTCCGTTGACTACAAAACCGACCCTCGTTCCTCCGTCGTGGATGCTCTGTCCACGCTGGTGGTGAACGGCACCCAGGTAAAAATTTACGCCTGGTACGACAATGAATGGGGCTACGCCAACCGCACCGTGGAGCTGGCACGCAAGGTAGGGTTGGCCTGATATGACGCCCGGCATCCGACAGTATCTGGTCATCACCGGCAATTACTGGGCCTTTACCCTGACGGACGGCGCCCTGCGGATGCTGGTGGTGCTGCATTTCCACCAATTGGGCTATTCGCCCCTGGAAATCGCTCTGCTGTTCATCTTCTACGAGTTCTTCGGGGTGGTAACCAACCTGGTGGGCGGTTACCTGGGTGCCCGCATGGGCCTGAACCGCACCATGAACATCGGGCTGTTTCTGCAGATTGTGGCGCTGGTTATGCTGGCGGTGCCGGCGGCCATGCTGACGGTGCCCTGGGTGATGGCGGCGCAGGCCCTGTCCGGCATTGCCAAGGACCTGAACAAGATGTCCGCCAAGAGTGGTATCAAATTGCTGGTACCGGATGAGCAGCAGGGCACCCTGTACAAGTGGGTGGCCATCCTGACTGGCTCCAAGAACACCCTCAAAGGTGTGGGCTTTTTCCTCGGCGGCGTGTTGCTGGTGGCTGCCGGCTTCACCGGCGCGGTAATCATTATGGCTGTGGCTCTGGGGTTGGTCTGGCTGGCAAGCCTGTTCCTGCTCAAACAGGAGCTGGGCAAGAGCAAGGCCAGGCCAAAGTTCAGTGAGATCCTGTCCAAAAGCCGCGCCATCAACGTACTGTCAGCGGCCCGAATGTTTCTGTTCGGCGCCCGGGATGTGTGGTTTGTCGTGGCCCTGCCGGTCTACCTGCACACGGTGTTCGGCTGGGATTTCTGGAAAGTCGGCGGCTTCATGGCCACCTGGGTCATCGGTTACGGCTTCATTCAGGCTATCGCACCGCGTATCACCGGCAGTATGCAGGGCAAATTGCCGACAGTGCTCTGGGCCGCCGCTCTGGCACTGATCCCCGCTGCCATTGCGACTGGCCTGATGGCGGGCTGGTCGCCACAGGTTGTGGTGATTGGGGGGCTGCTGCTGTTTGGCGTGTTGTTTGCCATCAACTCCTCCCTGCACAGTTATCTGATTGTCAGCTATGCAAGGAGCGATGGCGTGTCGCTGGATGTGGGTTTCTACTACATGTCCAACGCCGCCGGCCGGCTGCTGGGCACCATCCTCTCGGGCTGGGTCTATCAGGTCTACGGCCTGGAGGCCTGTTTGTGGATTTCCGCCGGGCTGGTAGCAATGGCGGCGTCGCTGTCATTGATGTTGCCAGAAAAGCGACCGGTAACCGCTTGAATGAATGACACCTCCTTAACCGAGAGGGGGTGCCATTCACTGCACCGGACTTCAGGATTCGAACCAGCCAGCAATCTTGCCGTGCTCCGGGATGGAACCGCTGTGAACCACCTTGCCATCAATTGCCACGGCAGGGGTGGACATCACCTGGTACTCCATGATTTTTGCCGGGTCCGTGACTTTTTCTACATTGACAGTCTGGCCCAGTTCCTCGGCAACACGCTCAATACTTTCGGCGGTGTTGACGCATTTCTTGCAGCCGGTACCCAGTACTTCGAAATGTTTCATAAGGTTCTCCTTTTGGGTGTTTTATTCACTGCTTTATTCACTGCTTTATTCACTGCTTTATTCATGGCTAAAGGTATCAGAACCCTGAAAAAAGCCAGGGGCTGATGGCATTCACAAGCCAGCCGACCATCATGAAGTTGGCTAGCAAGATAATGAAAACCAGTCCCAGCAGACGGAAAGTCATGACCTGTTTGAGCATGATGAATTCCGGGAAGCTGGCCGCCACCGTACTCATGCAGAAAGCCATGGTGGTACCCACCGGCAAGCCTTTTATGATCAGACTCTCCATCACCGGGATAACGGCGGTGGCGTTGGAGTATAGAGGCAGCCCGGCAAACACGGCGGCCGGCACGCTCCACCACTGGCCGGAACCCAGATTTTCGGCAAACCAGCCATCCGGCATAAAGCCGTGCAGAGCCGCGCCGAGGCCGACACCGATGAGCACCCACTTCCAGATGCGCCCGACGATTTCATTGAGTTCGTCCTTGGCGAACTGGTGCCTTTCCGCCATGGTCATCTTCGGTGCTTCGGGTACCTCAATGTCGTGCTTGTGGTTTTGAGGTTCCAAAGCCGCCCTTTGATACGCCTTGGCGGCGAAATCTTTCAGCCAACGCTCGCCCTTGAGGGCATCCAGGATCATGCCACCAAGAATCCCCACCGCCATGCCAATCACGATGTAAGCCAGGGTGAATTCCCATCCCAGCAGGCTCCAGAGCATGATTACCGCTACCTCATTGATGATGGGTGAGGTGAACAGGAATGCCATGGTGATACCCAGAGGAATGCCAGCGCTGGTAAAGCCCAGAAACAGCGGGATGCTGGAACAGGAACAAAATGGAGTGATGGCGCCAAAACCGGAGCCGAAGAAATAGCCCACCAGGCGGTGTTTTTGCTGGATATAGGACCTTACCCGCTCCAGGTTCATCGAGGCCCGGAGCAGCGCGATCACGTAGATCATTACCACCAGCAGAAAAAGAATCTTGGTGGTGTCTTCAATAAAAAAGTGAATGGATGTACCAAGCTTGCTGGCAGGGTCCAGTCCGAGCAGTTCGTAAGCGAGCCAGCTGGCCAGTTCGGTAAAAATGTCGAGCATGAAGTTCCTGATCCATTCAGTGATGTTGGTTATCACGGAGACGAATTCGTTGGGCAAAAGATACTGATTGGCGGGAGAATATTGCTTATCGCTTGTTTATGCGTATAAACAGATAAAACTGGCTTAATATTTCAGAGGAGCGTTGGAATGGCGTTCGAATGTGTTTTGCGGGCATGGCATGACCACCAGGCGGAACTGCGCCACTTTCTGCTTGGTCGGCTGAAAGAGCCTGCCCTTAGCGATGATCTGTTGCAGGATGTTTTTCTCAAAGCTATGCGCGAGGGGCAGTCTTTCTGCGAGCTGGAAAACCCTCGCAGCTGGTTGTTCCGTGTGGCCAGAAATGCACTCACTGACAGCCATCGCCTGCGCAAGACATGGGTGCCGGTTTCCGATCATTTGCCGGATAACCGCGGGGACATAGCAGACCCGGTAACTGGTCTGGCAGTCTGTATACGGGCAGTATTGCCGGCGCTTGGGAATGAAGATCGGGACATTCTGGAAGCCTGCGATCTCGGCCCGCTTTCCCAGGACGAGTACGCTGTCAGAAAAGATATATCCTTACCTGCCGCCAAAGCCAGAATCCGCCGCGCAAGGGAGCGCCTGAGAAATGAATTGGCTCATCGCTGCAACGTGATAACAGATTCCTCTGGCAAGGTTTGCTGCCACAGCGCCGTTGGCGACTAGTGGCGACGCCGGGGCACTAGGCCCCCTGCTCCGGCACTTCACGAATACGGCCGTTGTCATCAATAGCCACGAAGACGATCAAGGCCTCGGTGACTTTGCGGAGTCGCTCGGCGTTGCGGTCACGCGTCCAGACCTCTACATTGATTTTCATGGAACTGCTGCCGATATCCACCAGTTCGCAATAACAGCCCATCTGTGAGCCCACTCTCAAGGGTGACAGGAATTCCATGCGGTCGATGGCCACGGTGGCGTTTCGGCCCTTGGAGATGCGGCCGGCCATGGTGGCCGCTGCGAGATCCATCTGCTTGACCACCCAGCCGGCGAAAACGTCGCCGTTGGCATTGGTGTCCGAGGGCAGCGGAACGAGCTGGATCACCAGTTCACCGCGGGGGCTGGGCTTGTCATCATCGTGTGGGGTGGTCATGGGTTACTGCCTCAAAGTTCCGGATTCGTTCGCCATGTTAGTACGCGGGCCAGAAGCTGCAAGTAAAAACAGCAGGTCGGTAAATTTAAGGTGCTGTAACAATGCTGTCACAGAAGGTCCTTATTCTTCTCTTATCGGCTGATCAAGGCCGGTTTGTGTGAGAGTCGGGGAGGAGATACAGCCATACCGTGTCTGCCATATCCGAGCTCGATCAGCACTCATAACCGAAGCTAATCATAGCTCAAGCAATGATGGAGATTTAACGTGATCAAACTCAATAAAACGCTTGCTACTCTCGCCCTGGCCGGTTCCGTGGCGGCTATTTCATCGCCTGCCATGGCTCGCGATACTATTAACATTGTCGGTTCCTCCACGGTTTATCCGTTCGCAACCGTGGTTGCCGAGCGTTTTGGTACCACCAGTGACTTTCCGACTCCGAAGCTGGAATCCACCGGTTCTGGTGGTGGTCTGAAGATTTTCTGTCAGGGCATCGGCACCAATCATCCCGACATCACCAACGCCTCACGTCGCATCAAGTCTTCCGAGCTTGAACTTTGCCAGAGCAACGGCGTTGAAGACATCACCGAGTTTCGCATCGGTTCCGACGGCATCGTGATTGCCAGCTCGAAGGACGCAGAGCCGATGGACCTGACCCTGGAACAGTTGTTCCTGGCACTGGGCGAGAAGGTGCCTGTTGACGGTGAGTGGGTTGCCAACCCCCACAAGAACTGGAGCGATGTGGATTCCAGCCTGCCGAACAAGCCGATTCGCGTGATGGGCCCACCGCCGACCTCCGGTACCCGTGACTCTTTCAACGAGCTAGCTCTGGCTGGCGGCTGCGACCGGCTGCCCGAAGCTGCGGATCTTAGCGAAGACCAGCACAGTGCCACTTGTGAAAGCATCCGTGAGGACGGCGCGTTCATTGAAGCCGGTGAAAACGACAACCTGATCGTGCAGAAGCTGATGGGCGACGCCAGCATGTACGGTGTGTTCGGTTACAGCTTTCTTGAGGAGAATTCTGACCGTCTTCAGGCTGCCAAGTTGGACGGTGTTGCGCCGGAACCTCAGCTAATTGCCGAGGATAAGTACCCGGTTGCCCGCTCCATGTTCTTCTATGTCAAGAAGGCGCACATCGGTGTGGTGCCTGGCATCAAGGAATACGCGGCCGAGTTTGTCAGCCCGGCGGCTATGGGCCCGAACGGGTACCTTAAGGACGTTGGCTTGATCGTTCCGACCCGTGACGGTCTGATGGCGCTGCAGAAGAAGCTGGACAAGATGCCAAACCTGACCATGAGTGAGCTCAAGTAAACAACCAGCTCGAGGGTTAAAAAGGGTGCTAGCCGGTAAAACGGCTAGCACCCTTAGTTGTTTCAGACAGACAAGCGTGAAAATGGCGCTTCGCTGACGTAGAATTCGCCACGATCCCGCAGTCGCAGACAGGAAATACCATGCAACCCGTGACTCTGTTTTTTATAACCCTTGCGCTTATTGGTGTGGCTTATGCGCTGGGTTATTTCCGATCAAGGGCGCTCGCCGCACCCATGGGTGGCATCCGTCACCTCAAGTCACTGCCCGGTTACTACGGCGTTCGTGCCGCCATGTGGTGCGGCATTCCGGCGTTGATCGTTCTGGTATTATGGGCGTCGTTCGAAGATCAGATCATACAGTTGTTGGTCCTCGGATCACTGGGACCCGAGATGGTTCCGAAATCCATCGGCGAAGCCAGTCTGCTGATGTCTAAAATCAGCAATGTGGCTAGCGGCGCACTGTCGCCGGACTCCGTCAAAGAGCCGATTGCCAATGCAGCGGAATTGCTGAAGACGCTGCGAGAGAACAGCGAAACTTACATGACACTGCTGGTGCTGTCCGTTGCGGTGCTTGCCGGTTTTGTGGGCTGGTACCGGATACAGCCGAGGCTCAATGCCCGGGAGCAGGTGGAAAGCACTCTTCAGTGGATTTTCTTTGCCTGTGCCGGTGTGGCGATACTGACCACTGTTGGCATTATATTTTCTGTTATTTTCGAAACCATCCGTTTTTTCGGGATGGTTTCGTTTACGGAATTCTTTTTCGGCACCAGCTGGAGCCCACAAGTAGCGCTTCGGGCGGATCAGGTCGGCTCCGAGGGCGCTTTCGGTATGATTCCGCTGTTCACCGGGACGCTGCTGATTTCCGCGATTGCATTGCTGGTCGCAGTGCCGGTTGGTCTGTTTTCCGCCATTTACCTGTCGGAATACGCCAACAAGCACGTCCGGAGTGTGGTGAAACCACTTATGGAATTGCTGGCGGGCGTGCCGACGGTGGTTTACGGTTTTTTTGCAGCGTTAACCGTTGCCCCTTTCATCGCTGATTTTGCACAAACACTGGGGCTGAATGCCTCCTCCCAAAGTGCCCTTGCGGCCGGTCTGGTAATGGGCATCATGATTATCCCGTTTGTTTCATCACTTTCTGATGATGTCATTAACGCCGTGCCCCAGACCATGCGAGATGGCTCACTGGCACTCGGGGCCACCCAGTCCGAGACCATGAAGCAAGTGATCTTCCCGGCAGCTCTGCCAGGCATTATGGGCGGCATTTTGCTGGCGGCCTCCCGGGCCATCGGCGAAACCATGATTGTGGTGATGGCTGCGGGCCTTGCTGCCAATCTGACCGCCAACCCGCTGGAGACGGTCACCACGGTTACCGTGCAGATTGTGACCTTGCTGATTGGCGACCAGGAATTCGACAGTCCCAAGACGCTGGCTGCGTTTGCGCTCGGTGCGATGCTCTTTATCGTGACCCTGCTTCTGAACGTGCTTGCCCTGAAAATTGTCCGCAAATATCGGGAACAGTATGAATAATCAATCCGAACAGGCGGAGATTGTCCGCCGCTCGCTGAAAAGACGGTATCGCAAGGAGCGCCGTTTCCGCAGCTATGGCATTCTCGCCATCGCTCTCGCCCTTGGTGCTTTGATCATTCTGTTCGCTGATATTATCGGCAAAGGCCATACCGGGTTCCTGAAGACAACCATTACTCTGGATGTCGAAATGGACTCTGAAAGGATGTACCTGGAGGACCCGACCAATCCTGATGAGGTCCGCATGGCGGACTTCGTGGAGCCGCTGATTGTCAGTTTGGCGAAGATCCTGCCGGATGCCACGGAGGATGACCGGGACGCACTGCGTGGGCTGGTCAATGCTTATTCGGCGAATCAGCTTCGTAATGAATTGACAGCCAATCCAGACTGGATGGGTACTACCCAGACGATCACCTTCCTGGCCAACAGCAATGTGGATGTGTATGTGAAACACAAAGGCGACGACGCCTATTCCATCAAGCTGTCGGAGCAGCAGCAGGCATGGGTGGATGAATTGCAGGAACGGGGGGTTATAGAAACCCGTTTTAACGATGTCTTCTTTACCAGCGGAGATTCCCGTGATCCCGCCAGAGCCGGGGTGCTTGGCGCGATCGTCGGATCACTGCTGACGATGTTTGTGACCCTGGTGCTGTCGTTCCCCATCGGCGTGGCCGGTGCGATTTATCTGGAAGAATTCGCACCCAAAAACAGGTTCACAGACTTTATCGAGGTTAATATCAACAACCTGGCGGCCGTGCCGTCGATCATCTTTGGCTTGCTGGGCCTGGCGGTGTTTATCAATCTGTTTGGTATGCCGCGCTCGGTGCCGTTTGTGGGCGGCCTGGTGCTCACCCTGATGACTCTGCCCACCATCATTATCTCCAGCCGCGCCGCCATCCAGAGCGTGCCGCCTTCGATAAGGGAGGCTGCTGAGGGTATCGGTGCTTCCAAAATGCAGGTGGTGTTGCACCACGTATTACCTCTGGCCATGCCCGGCATGCTGACCGGTTCGATCATCGGCATGGCCCAGGCCTTGGGCGAAACTGCACCACTTTTGCTGATTGGCATGGTGGCCTTTATTGTGGAAGTGCCCGAGGGTTTCTTTGATGCTGCCACGGTATTGCCCGTACAGGTGTTCCTGTGGGCGGGCAGCCCGGAATCGGGCTTTATCGAACGCGCGTCGGCGGCCATCATGGTGCTGTTGACCTTTCTGATGAGTATGAATGCTCTGGCTATCTGGCTGCGTAAGCGGCTGGAACGCCGCTGGTGAGGAGATTTACATGAACACTATGAACCCTGGCATCTCAGCGGAAGCCGATGCGCGACACAAAAGTGACGCCGTGATCCCGGTCGCCGAGGAAAAGCCCGAGGATACCGTGATCGAGGAAGGGAAAACCGTCGGCAAAGCGTTTGCGGATAACCCCAAGTACAAACTGCGTCATGTGGATGTGTCTTACGGCGACGACCGGGCCATCAAGAACATCAGTCTCGATATTGGCCGCAACGAGGTTATCTCGTTTATCGGACCCTCCGGTTGCGGGAAATCCACGTTCCTGCGTTGTCTGAACCGCATGAACGACAGCATTGAAAGTTGCCGTATCACTGGTCAGCTGTTGCTGGATGATGAAGACATCTATGCCTCGAAAAAGGACGTGGTGGAGCTCCGCGCCCGGGTCGGAATGGTGTTTCAGAAACCGAATCCGTTCCCCAAGTCTATCTATGACAACGTCGCTTATGGCCCGAAAATTCACGGGTTGGCCAATCGCAAAGCCGAACTGGATGACATTGTTGAGAACAGCCTCCGCAAGGCCGGGCTTTGGAACGAGGTCAAGGACCGCCTGGACGCCAACGCAACCGGTATGTCCGGCGGCCAGCAGCAGCGCCTGTGCATTGCCCGCGCCATTGCTGTAAGCCCGGAAGTGATCCTGATGGATGAGCCCTGTTCTGCTCTGGATCCAATTGCTACCGCTCGTATCGAGGAACTCATCAGCGAAATGTCCAAGAGCTATACAATCGTCATCGTGACCCACTCCATGCAACAGGCGGCGCGGGTATCTCACCGCACAGCCTATTTTCATCTGGGGCATTTGGTTGAGGTCAATGAAACCAATAAGGTGTTTACGTCACCGCAACACGACCTGACCGAATCCTACATCACCGGCCGATTCGGTTGAGACGCTTAAACCAGCTTGCAGAATCAGGAGCACAGAACGATGAGTAAAGGCAAAGAGGATGTCTACGGTGATCATATTTCCAACCAGTTCAATCACGATCTGGCGGGGCTGAAAGCCGAGTTTCTCAAAATGGGCGGCATGGTGGAGCAACAGGTTCACGATGCGGTCAAGGCTCTGGTTGAAAGTGACGGCCAGCTGGGCGAGGAAGTGCGGGCCAAGGACAGGGAAGTCGACAAGCTCGAAATTGAAATTGATGAAGAGGCCACGCTGGTTATCGCCCGCCGTCAGCCGGCGGCCCGGGACCTGCGCCTGGTGATTTCGGTGATCAAAATGGTCGCGGATCTTGAGCGTGTCGGCGACGAGGCCAAAAAGATTGCCAAGCTGGCCGTCGCGCTGTCGGACGAAGGCAAAGCGCCTCACGGCTACGTGGAAATCCGGCACATCGGTGAGCATGTCGCCAACATGCTGCGTGATTCCCTGGATGCCTTTGCTCGTCTGGATTCCAGGCAGGCTTTGCGGATCATGAAAGAAGACAAGCGGGTGGACGAAGAATACAAGGCCGCCACCCGCAGCCTGATCACGTTCATGATGGAGGATCCCCGCAATATCTCACGCTGCATGTCGGTGATGTGGGTCCTGCGCGCTCTGGAACGGGTCGGGGATCACGCCTGTAACCTGGCGGAAAACGTGATCTTTATGGTCAAGGGCGAGGACGTTCGCCACACGCCCATGGAGGAAGCCGAAAGGATCGTCGGGCGCGACTGAACGCCCCGTTCCGGATCAGGCCTGTTTGGGGTGATCCGTATAGGGCGGCCAGCCCAGGGGTTTGCCGGCCAACAAATGCAGGTGAATGTGGAACACCGACTGGCCGGCCTGCTCGTTGCAGTTCATGACCGCACGATAGCCCTCATCATCGAAGCCCATGTCTCTGGCAAGCTTGCCGGCTACCCAAAACAGGTGGCCGACCAGTTCGCGATCGTCTTCGGCAATGTCGTTGATTGTCGCAATCCGCTTTTTCGGTATGATCAGCAGATGCACGGGGGCCTGGGGATGGATGTCCTTGAACGCCAGGCTCAGATCGTCCTCATAGACGATGTCCGCCGGGATTTCGCGATTGATGATTTTGCTGAACAGTGTTTCCGCCATGTTTTCTGTCATCCTTTTGACTGTTTCAAGAATCCCGGTCGTGGCAGCTTGGCCAATGCGCCCGCCAGACCCGTCGGCGCCACGCTGTCGATACCCATAGCGTAACGGGCTACCTGCTTGCGGGCAAAGGGCAGGTGCTGGGCCAGTGCCAGCCCGGCATTGCGCAACAGGTGAACGGGTGGAATCCGGTTGCTGAAAAGGTAATAAAACGTGTCCATCGTAAACATCATGCGCCGATTCGCTGGCCGCCTTTGGCGTTCATACTGGTGCAGCCACATCGGATTGGCAAGATCCGAACCTGCGCGTTTCGCTTCCCGAATGATCGTTTGCAGAGATTCCGCGTCCTGGAAACCCAGGTTCACACCCTGGCCGGCCAGTGGGTTGATGGTATGGGCCGCGTCGCCGACCAGTACCACCCGGTTTTCGACATAGCGGCTGGCGTGCTGTCTGGCAATGGCAAAGCTCGCGCGGGCCGAGACGCCGGTCAAGGGGGGCAGGTCAGCAGGAAAGGCCCGTTGAACTTCGGTCAGAAAGTCGGCGTCGTCCAGGGATTTCAGCCGGGCCAGAGTTTCGGGGGTGTCGTACCAGACCAATGAGGCCCAGCTTTCGTTGTTGGCTTCATTCGCCCGATGCAGCGGGAGGAAGGCTCTGGGGCCGGTGGGAAAGAATGCCTGCCAGGTAATATCGGCGACCGGGCCGCGGTACCGCACGGACGCGACCATGGCCTGCTGTGCGTACTGGTCCCGGCTTACGCCAATGCCCGCCAGCTCCCTTACCTTTGACTGGGCGCCATCCGCTCCCACCACCAGTTGGCAATGCAATGTCTGGCCGCTTTTCAAGGTGACTTCAGCACCCGTATTCTGATGCTCAATAGCAACAACACTGTCACCCCCATGGATACTGATGGCGGCGTTGGCTTCCGCGCTTTGCCAGAGCGCACGCTGGGTCACCCGATTTTCGACAATGTGACCCAGGTGGCCACAGCCCAGTTCGGCCGCATCAAAAGTGGTACGGGCCGGTATCGGCACCCATCCACACAGCGGATGACGTGTCTGGTCCCAGACCGACAGCCGGCGGTAGGGTGTCAGGCGGTATTGCTCAATCCGGTCCCAGGCACCCAGCTGCCGCAGGTACTTCTCGCTGCCGGCGCTAAGGGCGGATACCCGCAGGTCGGGCTCCTGATTTTGCCGAAACTCCGGCTCATGGTCGCGATCCACCAGCGCCAGGGTAAATCCTGCCTGGCCCAAGCCGGTGGCCAGCGCGGCGCCGACCATGCCAGCCCCAACCACCACAATATCTACTTGCTGCGTCATATCGATTTCCCTTTTGGCTCCAGTTTACTGTTTAGGAGCCGCCAGGCAAATCATCGTGGCGAATAAGGCCCCGCCATGGTGGCCGGTGGAGTGTTGCCCGCGCGGGAAAGGTCCAGATCGGGTTTAACGGTCCGCCTGGTCATCCAGCTCGGGCGCTGTGAGCCGGGTCTGATAAAGCCCTGGTTTATGACGACAGGTCTTACCAGTTGCAGGAAATCACGGGTTTTCATGTGGAGGGATTCGGTGTGAGTGCCGGCGGAAAACGCGATTTCCGGTTGGCTGCTCAGAGCCTCGCTGCAGTAGACCGACATGTCGAACAGAGGGCCAAAGGGTGGCATGGCGCCCACTTCACAGCCGGGAAACCGGTCCTGGAATTCCTGCTCATCCGCCAGCTGCACAAAGTCCGTATCCAGAATCTGGCTAAGACGCTCCCAGCGCACACGCCAAGTGGCCGGCATGACCAGCATGGCCATTTTGCCGTCCAGTTCAATGATAACCGTTTTCGCGACCCGGTCCCCGGCGATCTTTACATGGTGGGCCAGTTCCTCGGCGGTATACGCGGGAGGGTGGGAAAGGCACATGTATTCCATGCCTGATGTGTCGAGAAAGTGTTTTATTCGCTGTACCGGCATCGTTAAAACCTCCTACCAGCAGTGACAGTGTGGCCTGGATGTCTTTGGGAACATCCGTTTCAGGGCCACTATAAATCAGCTTAGTTGAGGTTTGGAAGAAAGTGAAAGGCCGGAGCAAAAGCCTTTTTTAAAAAAAGGGAGGGGTGTTATAGAGGAGGGGGCCCGGGCCCCGCTCCTGTTGGCGGCGCGTTTATTTTTCGTGGTACATGTGCACATCGCGCTGAGGGAAGGGGATGGTGATGTTCTCGGCATCGAAGGCTTTTTTGACTTTTTCCTGCATGTCCCAGTAGAAGGGCCAGAGGTCATCCGTGGGAACCCAGGGCCGGATGATCAGGTTCACCGAATTGTCGCCCAGGCTGCCAACAGAGATTCGCGGAGCCGGGTCAGTCAAGGCCCGGCCATCTTCTTCGATCAGGCGCTTGCAAATGGCCTTTGCCTTGTCGATATCGTCGTCGTAATGAATGCCAAAAGTCATGTCGCAGCGGCGTTTGTCATAGATACTCACGTTGACCAGGCTGGAATTGGCCAGAGTGCCGTTAGGAATCACAACGCGGCGGTTGTCGAAGGTGTTGACCACCGTGTAGAGAATCTGGATCTCCGCAACAGCGCCCAGAAAGCCCTGGGCTTCGATGGTGTCGCCGACTTTGAACGGCTTGAAAATCAGGATAAGGACACCGCCGGCGAAATTGGACAGGCTGCCCTGCAGTGCGAGACCGATTGCCAGGCCGGCAGCACCAATAACGGCAATGAATGAGGTGGTGGCAATGCCAATCATCGAAGCGACCGAGATAATCAGCAGGATCTTGAGAATGGCGCTGATGAGCCCGCAGACGAACTTGTTCAGGGTGGGGTCTTTGGCCCCGATCTTGACGTCGAGCAACGCAACAAAGCGATTGATCAGCCAGAGGCCGATGACCAAGGTTGTCACGGCGAGCAGGACTTTGGGCGCGTAGGCCATAACCATTGCAATGGCCTGTTGTATCAGCTCGGCTGTCTGGCCATCGCCCGCAAAAAGGTTTTCCATGGCTACTCCTTGTTATTCATTTGGGTTCGGTCAGTCAATCCGCTTTTCGATCGGATTCCTATGCCGGGACAGGGCGTTTCACTGAGGTTTGTTTTTCCGCCCAGGCTTCAAGCTCGTCATGACTACCACGCGCGACGATGCGGTCTTCTTTTTGGCTCAGTTGGTAATCATACATGGGATCGTAGTAGTCAGTCAGCAGGACCTTGATCCACTCGGCGTGACCGCCCAGATCTCCGTTTTTTTCCTGGGCATCCAGCGCAGCCGTCATGATGGTGCGTAACAGGCCGTATCGTTCGGAGCCAAGGCGTTTGCTGATGCGCTCAAGTGCGCTTAGCAGGTAATCCCGGAAGTTCAGCCAGCCCGCCGTTAGTCCGTCGCGTTCGCAGTAGTCTGCCAGCATGGTCTCGACATAGTCCTCCCTGATGATGCGGACTCGCTCCGCAAGCGGGCGCTCAAGCACCATCAGAGGGGCCTGTTTCATCCGGTGGCAAAGGGTGTCGGGCAGGTAACACCGGCCAATCAGACGGCTTTCATCTTCCAGGCAGGTGGGGCCGGGGTGCCGGTGGGCGGCTTTCAGAAGGCCGACGGAGAGGCGATTCTCAAAGTCGATCTGAGTTGGTTGTGGGGTCACCTGGCGACCGAAACTGGAGCCCCGATGGTTAGCCAGACCTTCCAGGTCGACGGGCTTGGGCAGGTCGAGTAAAAGCCGGGTTTTACCTGTGCCGGTCCGACCACTCAGGACCATGAAAGACTGGGCCTCTGCCTGGGCGTCAAGCTGCTCGATGAGATAGCGCCGCATCGCCTTGTAGCCGCCGCTGATCAACGGGAAGTCAATGCCGGCTTCATAAAGCCACTGCTGGGTGAGCCGGGAGCGCAGTCCGCCGCGGAAACAGAACAGGTAACCATCCGGATTTTGTGCTGTAAACTGCCTCCAGGCTTCAAGCCGCGAGGCCCGGATGTTCCCGGAAACCAGTTGATGCCCCAAATTGATGGCGGCATCCTGACCCCGCTCTTTATAACAAAGGCCTACCTGGTGTCGTTCGTCATCATTCATCAGGGGCGCGTTGACCGCGCTCGGAAAGCTGCCTTTACCAAACTCCACGGGTGCACGGACATCCATTAACGGCGTGTCGGAGAGGAAAAGCGAGAGGTAATCGTTGCTGTCGGGTCGGGACGACATGGCTGGCATCCGGTAAATTCTGAGAATGGTGCCGAAGTATACCCTAGTTGCCTGTTTTTTGGCCATTGCGACCGGGAGAGCTGGGGGAGGGGTCTTTATGGCGGGCAAGGTTATATAAAAAGGGGCAACCTGAGCCGCCCTTTCAGCGGGAACCGGTAAGACGCTTCCCTGCGAACACTGCGACGACCCTGTCGCACCCTCTTCCTTTTGCCTGCTCCCTGGCGCCGGCATCCGAGCTGGCGATCCTGAAGAGGTCCTTCAAGTCTGGAAATCCGTTTCGTCCTTGCCTCCCTCCGCGTCCTGCGGAGAAGCGTCCATCGATTCGTCCCTTTTTCCTGTCATCCCTGATCGCTCAACCCTACCAATTTCTTCCAAGGAAAAACGAAAGAAAATAACAACAAAACAGAGAGAGTCAGGACTTGCTCGACCAAAAGTTACGAAAGATCAATGAAAACAGTGGGCTGAATATTACTTCAAGTTTGCCGAGGGTGCTGGTTAGCCAGTGTTGCAGATAAGTCGTACGACTTTGTGCGATATTTCTCACAACCAAAGTAGACGATTTCGCTACCCGTGTTTTAGCGTGTGGCGCCAACGGCGTGTGACTGTGCTGATTAGCCTGGCAAAAGCCAGTCCGATTGCGATACCGACGGCGTCGGCCACCCAGTCCAGGACAGAAAATTCCCGATAGGGCAAAGACGCCTGTATCAGCTCGATCAACAGGCCAAAGCCGATCAGGGCCACAACGCTCTTGCTGACAGAGGCCTGCGGCCAGCCCAGGCGGGCCAGGACGGTAAGCTCGGCAAAAGCCAGCATGTGCTGGAACTTGTCGCTAAACGTGATCTGGAGACTGTGAGAGGGGCCGGCGGTTGCCAGATAGATGATCGCAATGATCGAAACCACCAGGCCCAGCTGCCAGAGTGGTCTGAAGGCCAGCAGCTGCAGCGCCGTGTTTTTCAGGTTCATCAATTCGTTCCGGCTGTGTGAGAGAGTCTGACATGGTATGCTCTGCGACCTTGAAGCGCCAAAAACACCGGTAAACCGGAGGTCCGAACGGCATGGCAACAGGTGGTTTTTTCTCAGGATTGGGCTATCTCGGCGAGGGATTCGGGTTGATCCGGCAGCCGGGCCTGCGTTTGTTTGTCATCATTCCGTTGATCCTGAATATTCTTTTGTTTGGCGTTCTGTTTCTGGCTCTGGCTGAACTTTTCAGTGCCATGATTGCATCCGCCATGGGTTGGCTGCCGGACTGGGCCTGGCTGCAAAGCCTCGACTGGCTTTTCTGGCTGCTCTACGGCGCTGTGATCCTGCTGATGTTGGCTTACGGCTTCGTCATCCTGGCCAATCTGATTGGCTCCCCTTTTTATGGCTACTTGTCAGAGTTGACCGAAAAACATCTGACCGGTCAAGCACTGGATACCGAAGGCGGCTGGGGGCAAATCGTCCGTGACATTCCCCGCGCCTTGTGGCGAGAAGCACAAAAAATTCTCTATTATCTGCCTCGTGCGCTGGCGCTGTTTATTCTGGGCCTGATTCCGGTGGTGAATCTGGTGGCGGGTCTGCTCTGGTTCGGGTTCAATTGCTGGATGATGGCCTTGCAGTACGTTGATTACCCGGCCGATAACCACAGGGTCAGTTTTCCGCGCCTGAAACAGCGTCTCGCCGGCAACCGTATGGCCGCGCTGGGCTTTGGACTGCCCGTCGCGCTGGGTGCCATGATTCCCGTACTCAATCTTGTGGTTGTGCCGGCCGCCGTTTGCGGCGCCACAGCCTACTGGGTCAGGGAACCGGACCGGGCCGCGGGTCAACGGAACGTCGTTTAACACACTTATCGGAACCCCTTTGTGGAGGTTGTTTGGACACTTTGGATTTTGTTGTTGGCCAGCGCTGGGTAAGCCACAGTGATACCAGTCTGGGCCTGGGTATCGTCACGGACATATCTGGCCGGCGCGTGACCCTGGGCTTTCCTGCCGCGGACGAAGAGCGGACTTACGCCACCGATAATGCGCCTTTGGCACGGGTTCAATATCAGATCGGCGAAGAAATCGAAACCTTTGAGGGCGAGAGCTTCACTGTCCGGGCAGTGGAGGACGTGGATGGGGTGTTCCTGTACCACGCTGACGATGGCGGCCCGGAGCTGAAAGTCATTTCCGAGGTCAGGCTCAGCAGCTTTGTCCATTTCACCACGCCGCAGCAGCGTCTTTTCGCGGGCCAGTTTGAACGCAACGGCGCCTTTCGTCTGCGGGTAGCGACGCTTCAGGCCATGGAGCGACTGCGGGCCTCGCCGGTGCACGGGTTGCTCGGAGCACGCACCGAGCATCTGGAACACCAGATTTACATTGCCCATGAAGTGGCCCGCAGACATGCGCCAAGGGTGTTGCTGGCGGATGAAGTGGGCCTGGGGAAAACCATTGAGGCCGGCCTGATTCTGCATTATCAGCTGCATACGCAGCGAGCCCAACGGGTGCTGATCGTGGTGCCGGATTCACTGGTGCATCAATGGCTGGTGGAGATGCTGCGCCGCTTCAACCTGCGTTTCGCCATTGTCGACGCTTCCCGCTACGAGGCAGAAGCGCTGTCAGGGTTGGACTTGTCGGACGACCCCGGGGAAGATGAGCCGGTTGGCAATCCTTTCGAGAGCGAGCAGCAGGTCTTGTGCAGCCTCGATTTCCTCACGGAGCACCCCACCGCACGAGCCGACGCGCTGGCGGCGGGCTGGGATCTGATGGTAGTGGATGAGGCCCATCACCTGGCCTGGTCGCCGGCACAGGCCAGTGCGGAATACCAGGCCATTGAATCTTTGGCGGTCGAGACTCGCGGTTTGCTTTTGCTGACCGCCACGCCGGAGCAGGTCGGTATCGCCAGTCATTTTGCCCGCCTTCGACTCTTGGACCCGGCGCGTTTCCACGACCTGGAAGCTTTCCGTGCGCAAGAGCAGGATTATGAAAAGGTCAATCAGGTGGTGCGAGGCCTTCTGGAAAAGGATGCACTGCCGGATCCGGGTGAGCGCGAGACGCTGAGGCAGTGGTTGGGGGACGAACTCGAAACCCTGCTCAAGAACGACAAGCCTCTGGCTTCGATCATCGATGCCTTGCTCGATCGTCATGGCACAGGACGGGTTTTGTTCCGCAACACCCGCGCTGCCATCAAAGGCTTTCCCGAGCGTCGCGTTCATCCGTCGCCGCTGCCCTGTCCGGCGAGATACGCTGAGCCTGAGCAACGGTTCGGCATTCAGGGCCTTGCTCCTGAACAAGCCGTTGACGATGAGGTCTGGCTGGCGGACGATCCTCGTGTTGCCTGGCTCGAGCAAACCCTGGTGAAGCTACGGCCGGCGAAAGTTGTGGTTATTTGTGCCCGGGCCGAAACCGCCATGGCGCTGGAATACCATCTTCAGCTCAGAGCCGGCATTCGCAGCGCTGCCTTCCATGAACATCTGAGCCTGATTGAGCGCGATCGGGCGGCGGCCTATTTTGGCGAAAGCGGGCAGGGCGCACAGGCACTGATTTGCTCGGAGATTGGCAGCGAGGGCCGTAATTTCCAGTTCGCCCATCATCTCGTGCTGTTTGATTTACCGGCCAACCCGGATTTACTGGAACAGCGGATCGGTCGACTGGACCGGATCGGGCAATCCGAGCTGATTGATATTCATGTGCCTTACCTCGAGGGCACGTCGCAGGCGGTCCAGTTCCGCTGGTTTGACGAGGGTTTGAGTGCCTTTAACGAGAGCAACGCCGTCGGTGTCCCGGTCCGGGAGCAGGTATATGAGTCGTGGCATCAAGCCCTTGAGGGTGAGGTTGGCCTTCTTGACGAGCTGATTGCTAAAACCGCTGCCGAAGCGCAAAGACTGCGCGAATTACTGCAAAAAGGCCGGGATGCGCTGATTGAGCTCAATTCCTGTCGCAGCGACGAGGCCTCGGCCCTGATCGAACGCATTGAAGCCGAAGAAAGCTCCTCCGGCGTCAGATCCTACATGGCGGAGGCTTTCGATATTTTCGGGGTGGATGTGGACTATCACTCGGAAGAAACGGATATCCTGAAACCAGGCGATCACATGCTGACAGGGTATTTCCCGGAGTTGCCGGAAGACGGGTTGACCGTCACCTGGAATCGCGCCAGGGCTCTGGAGCGCGAGGATCTGGCTTTTCTCAGTTGGGAGCATCCCATGGTGACGGGGGTCATGGACGCCGTTGCCAACTCGGAAATGGGTAAAGCCGCCCTGGCAAGCCTGTCGGTTAAAAGTCTGCCCGCCGGCACGCTTTTGCTGGAGGCATTATATACGGTGCACTGTCCTGCCCCCGAATCGCTGCAGTTGGCGCGGTCCTTACCCCTGTCGCCGCTGCGTCTGCTGGTGGATCTTAACGGTCGTAACCTTTCGGAGGTGTTGCCCCATGACCGGCTTAATGATCTTTCTTCCAACATCCGGCGCCGAACGGCCCAGGCGATCGTGCCTAAAATCAGGGCCGAGGTGGAAACCATGGTGGATCATGCTGAAGGTTATGCGGCGAAGCAGCTGGAGCCTTTAAAGGAGGCTGCCCTGGCGCGGGTTCGCACGCTATTTCAACCTGAAATTTCGCGCCTGGAAGCCCTGCGCAAAAAGAATCCCGCAATTCGCGATGAAGAAATTGCTTTTTTCCGGGCGCAGCTGGCTGCCAGCGAGACGGCGATCAGTCGAGCCAGTCTTGCACTAGAAGGCGTCCGAGTGATCGTGACCGCTTGATGATGGCTGCCGGGCTCTATGGCCAGGCAGCATCCAATCGGTTACTTTGGTCGTAGTTTCTTTTAATTATTGACCCCTATTTGAATTAGGAAATCAGAGAAAGCCTATGATGACACTCATTTTGTTCGTTGTTGCGATAGCTGCCTTGTTGACGGTGATGCGTCGCGAAGCAGGCGCCAAGCCTGCCATTGCCGTCATGGTGATTGCCGGCGTCTTGTCCTTGATTTTTGCCTCCGGTTGGCTGGCGTTAATACTGCTGCTCGGGGCTGCCGGAACCGCGGCTTGCGGTTTGCCCGGCTTTCGGCAGAACTGGCTGACGCCGCGGGTGTTCAAGATGTTCAAAAAAGTGGCGCCAAAGGTCTCGGAAACAGAAAAAGTGGCGTTGGATGCAGGCACCGTCGGCTGGGACGGTGAGCTTTTTACCGGCCAGCCTGATTGGCACAGCCTGCTGGCCAGCCGCAACGCTGGGCTGAGCCACGAAGAACAAGCGTTTGTCGACAATCAGTGCACCAGGGCCATCGCCATGTGTAATCCATGGGATGTCGCGGTGGAGCGCGCTGATCTGCCTCCCGAGCTGTGGGACTTTCTTAAAAAAGAAGGGTTCTTTGGCATGATCATTCCCAAGGCCTACGGTGGCCTGGAGTTTTCGGCCAAGGCTCAATCTGCGGTTTTGCAGAAGCTGGCGTCAAATGAAAGTCTGATGGTATCGGTTGGTGTGCCCAACTCGCTCGGCCCGGGCGAATTGTTGCTTAAATACGGCACGGAAGAACAGAAAAACCATTATTTGCCCCGTCTCGCGGATGGCCGTGATATTCCCTGCTTTGGCCTGACCGGCCCCCGCGCCGGTTCCGATGCCACCTCGCTTCCGGACACCGGTATCGTCTGCAAACGTAAGATCAAGGGTAAAGAGACCCTCGGCCTCAAGCTCAATTTCGAGAAACGCTGGATTACGCTGGCACCGATTGCGACAGTTGTGGGCCTGGCGTTCCGGATGTTCGACCCTGACGGTTTGTTGGGTGAAGAAAAGGACCGGGGTATTACCTGTGCGCTGATCCCCAGGGACACCAAGGGCATGGAGATCGGGCGTCGTCACTGTCCGATAGGCAGCCCGTTCCTGAACGGCCCGATCAAAGGCAAAGATGTGTTCATTCCGCTGGATTACATTATCGGCGGCCCGGACATGGCGGGCGAAGGCTGGCGCATGCTGGTCGAGTGCCTCTCTGTGGGTCGATGCATCACCTTGCCCTCGGGCGCTGCAGGTGCTGCGGCTTTCGCCACCGGCACTGCCGGAGGCTTTACCCGGATCAGGCGCCAGTTCAATACACCCGTTGCCGAGATGGAAGGGGTGCAGGAGCCGCTGGCCCGGATCGCTGCCCGGACCTATATTGCCCAGGCTGCGGTTAACCAGACCGCCAACATGATTGACAATGGTGAGAAGCCTGCAGTGCCTTCGGCGATTCTCAAGTATCACCTGACCGAGATGCAGCGTGACGCAATGACCGATGCCATGGATGTGCATGGCGGCAAGACCGTGACATTGGGCCCGAAGAACTATCTTGGTACCGGTTACAGCGGCGCCGCGGTGTCCATCACGGTGGAGGGCGCCAATATCATGACCCGCAGCCTGATGATTTTCGGCCAGGGTGCGATTCGGTGCCATCCTTATGTCCTGAGAGAGCTGGATGCCAAGGACAAAAACGACATCCTGGCGTTCGACAAGGCTTTCTTCAGTCATGCCGGCCTGATATTCGGTAACGCGGCGCGAGCCTTTACCCAGGCTCTGCACATTGGCCTTGCAGATGTGCCTTTTGACAGTGATTCCAGACGTTATGCCCAGGCAGTTGCGCGATTCAGCGCAGCTTTCGGTCTGTGCGCGGACGCGGCCATGACGACCCTGGGCTCCAAACTGAAAATGCGTGAGCTGATTTCGGCGCGGTTGGGCGACATACTGTCCAACATGTACCTGGCGTCCATGGTGCTCAAGCAATGGCATGAAACCCAGCCCGTCCAGGGCGAAAAAGAAGCCATGGAATACAGTCTGATCACGTTGCTGGCCAATGTGGAGCAGGCTCTCGATGACTTCCTCAGCAATCTCCCGAACCGACCTGTCGCTATCGCACTCAGGGCGATTACCATGCCGCTGGGCCGGCGCTGGAACAAGCCGGACGACGAGCGTACCCGGGCTTTGGCGCAGGCTATTTCAAAGGACACGCCCATCCGCGCCAAACTGTTGGCCCCCATTTGGCATAGTCAGAGTGAAGGCCCGGAAGAAAACCCCGTGGCCCGGTATAATGATCTGCTAAAAGATAATGACCGGGCCGAAGGTCTGTATCGCAAGGCAAACAAGGCCTATTCCATGGGCAAGTTGCCAATGGAGGCATTGCATCCGGAGGACCGCTTCGAGGCGGCATTGAAGGCCGACGTCTTTACCAAAGAGGACGCCGATTTCATGCGGATGTACGAGAAGCTGGTTCTGGATATGTTGTCAGTGGATGATTTTCCCTTCGATGCCTTTGCACAAAAGAAGGAGTCGGTAATCAACCACAACGTGGCCTGAGAGCCATTCTCGGCGCGAGTCTTCTGCGAGCAGACAAGGTTTGCGGATATTTCTGGCGCTCAAGGCCCACCGCGTTGCACAGGTGGGCCTGGTCGTTTGCATTACAGGAAGGTGCAGTCATGTGGTTGTCCGTTGTCGCCGTCAGTGCCGGCGCTGTAATCGGCGCTAATCTTCGCTGGTTCCTGAGTTTATGGCTCAACACCAGTGGCCAGGCGGTCCCTGTCGGGACTTTGATGGCCAACCTGATTGGCGGTGGCCTGATTGGACTGCTGATGGGGTATTTCAGCCAAGGTGCCGGCCTGTCTCCGGAATGGCGCCTGTTTGCGGTAACAGGCCTTTGTGGTGCGCTGACGACCTTTTCCACTTTCTCGCTTGAAATGCTCGCGGCCTTGCAAGATGGCAAGTGGGGCATGGCCGTGGCAGGAATTCTGTTACATGTTGTGGGTTCCCTGTTAATGACGGCCTTGGGTCTGTTTGTCTACACTCTGCTCAGGAACTGACAAAGTTTGGAAGAAGGCGGCTTTTAGCGGATTTTTCTCCGTATCTGTACTTAGGCAATGCAAAAACTGTTTGCTTTCTGGGTAACAACGCGTAAAGTTAGGGGTGAAGGAAAGATAAGTGAAGCATTTCATGAATAAGACGTCCGGCCGTAGTAAGTAGTGCATCGTCCTGTTTTTGATTACGCAATTTTGTTTTTCCGCAAACGTCGCTAGCCCATTCGGGGTTACGGCAGATAAAATTATTGAGTTCAGGAAATTAAAGTATGTCTACTACTACCGGTACTGTTAAGTTTTTCAACGAAGCAAAAGGCTTTGGCTTCATCACTCGTGAATCTGGCCCGGACGTTTTCGTTCACTACAGCGCCATCACCGGTTCAGGATTCAAGACCTTGGCCGAAGGCCAGCAGGTTGAGTTCACCGTGACACAGGGCCAAAAAGGTCCTCAAGCGGAGAACGTCGTTGCTCTGTAAATAACAGACAGCTTCTCCAAAAAAGGCAGCCACGGCTGCCTTTTTTTGTGTCTGTGTTTTGCAATTTCAACTCCTGTACCTCAGGTGTTATGTCTCCAGACTAACCGGCGGGTCTTTTGGGGCCCGCCGGTGATCGGGATTATCCGTTAATCCGCGAAAATTTTCTGGTAGAAGTCCTGAGTGCCCTGCCACGCCCGCTGTGCGGCGGCTTCATCATAACCCATGGGCAGGTCAAATTTTTCACCGGTGGCATCAGCATCAGGCACCATGAACGAATGTTTGACGCCGGGGAAAGAAACGAGCGTCAGGTCGGCTTCGGCATTCACCATTTCGGCAACAAAACCGGTAACCTGGTCAGTCGGTACGAAGGGGTCGGCACCGCCTGTGTAACTCAGAATCCGCGCCGATACATCACCCTTTTTGGCCTGGACATCCGAGCCCAGCGAGCCGTGAAAGCTCACCACTCCATCCAGATCAAGGCCCATGCGGGCCATGTTGAGCACTACGGCGCCGCCGAAACAGTAGCCCTGGGCGGCAATTTTGCTACTCTCAACCGTGTCATGGCCTTTCAGAATATCCATGGCCGTCCGAAAGCGGGCTTCGAGTGCCTGCTTGTCACCCATGGTGGCCTGCATGAATTTTTTGGCATCGTCCGGGTGGGTAGCCCGGTTGCCGCTTCCATACATGTCCAGAGCAAATGCCGTATAACCGGCTTTGGCCAGCTTCTCCGCCTCTTGCCGGGCGAATTCGTCAAGCCCCCACCATTCGTGAACCACCAGAACGCCCGGGCGCTTGCCCTCAAACTCATCGTCGTAGGTCAGATAGCCGGTAAAATCCTCGCCGTTAACTTTGTAGTCTATAGTGTCGGTCTGGAGTTCGGCGAGTGCGGCCAGGGGGGCCAGAGACAGCGCGAGTGCCGAAGCTATGGGGACAATTGTTTTCATGGCTGGCTTCCTTATCGTTTGCAGGAGAGAATAGCGGTAGGGAAAAGTTCCCGGATGCTGGAATTACTATACGGCTATTTTAATTTTTTAGCACAGTGACCCTTTTACGGCGGACGCCGGCGTCCCGGCCTGAACAATGTCAGGCTGTGTTTGATTCTGCAGCCGGCGACGATGCGTGCGTACCGAGCTCTGACTGATGGAGCGCCGACTGGTATCAGGGGTAAGGCCAAGCAAATAGAGTGAGAGCGAACTACACTTGCCATCAGCAAAATGGTGGATGTACTTTATAAAGGAATTAAGACATTTCCATCACAGATGGAATGTGCGACTCGGCAGTAGATGCCGAGCCACGAGCTTATAAAACAGAGGGTTCCCGCAATGTTATTAAATCATGCCTTTGGCCTGTTCACACGGCCCGATGAGGAATGGAAATCAATCCGCAAGGAGCACGTTACGCCGCGACGGGTGTATGTGGCCTACGTGCTTGTGCTCGCGACGATCGCGCCGATTTGCGCCTATATTTCCACCGCGTATTTCGGTTGGTCTGTGGGTGACGACAACAGGGTGGTCAAGCTTTCAGAAGCCAGTGCTCTTCAGCTCAGTGTGTTGAGTTATCTGGCTATACTGGTGGGCGTCTTCTCGTTGGGATTCGCCATCAACTGGATGGCAAAAACCTATGGCGCCCAGGAAGAACATGATCGCTCCAATGCAATCGCCCTGGCGTCATACGCCTGCACTCCGCTTTTCCTCGCGGGTTTCGCCCTGCTGTGGCCCGTGCCCTGGTTCAACGCCCTGGTGTTTTTGCTCGCCATGGTCTACAGCGGCTACTTGATGTACGACGGTCTGCCCATTGTCATGCGCATACCTCGAGCACAGGCGGTCATGTATGTGGGCGCTCTTCTGACCGTGGCTCTGGTTATTCTGGTAGCAACCCGTGCCGGCTCTGTCATTTTGTGGAGTATCGGTTTCGGGCCTGAGTTTGTGAGCGGCTAAAGCGCCAGAATATTTGGCCCGGCTCTGCCCTCGGCAGCCTCCAGTTCGGCGTGGTTGAGCCATTTTTCGGGGTTTTCGCCTAGCACTTGGGCGCACGCCAGCAAAGCGTGCGCCCAAGTGCAGCGGTTGGCAAACAACATTCCGTCCACATTAAACGTGCCGCCCTGGTTGATGTAACCCAGCGTTCGGCAATGCCTGATATCCGGTGCCAGAAGCGCTGCGTGCCCCCGGAAAACCTCGGGCCGCATGTGGGTCATCACGACGCGGTACCTGAGCCGCCGGGGGCACAGGCGCTCCAGCGCAATCTCTGAAATGCAAGTCGCCCTCTCGCGAGCGTCTCTTGCCTGCCGGAAGCGACCGGGTTCTTGCACATACACCAGCCGAAAGGGCGTGGCGGCATCGTGCAAACGCTCTGAGGCACGAATCATTTCGCTGAGCTGATAAGAACCATTGGCGATCAGCAAAATCGGTTCGCCGGGCGAGTTGTCCTCATCCACAACCAGTCCACCCTGGCATGCAAGTGTCCTGGCTTCCTCACCGTTGAACAGACAGGGCCGCTGTTTTTTCGGCACCACCAGGCAGCTGAGTTGTCCCCGGGCGTGATAGACGGAGGGAAGCAACGCCTGGGTGCTGTTGAAGTCAGCGGGAAAGAGCACCCGGATGCCGTCGTTCATTTCGCCAAGCAGGGCTTCGCAAAAGGTGGTGTCCTGGTGGGAGTGCTCATTCTTTCCGTTTTCCCAGGTATGAGACGTCGCCACGATGGCAAAGCCAAGCCATTGTGGTGGCCGGCCCGCTGCCTTTTGATAACGGGCGAAGGTAATTTCCTGGCGAATGGCGCCCAGCATCCTGACGCAGAAAGCCTCATAGCTGGCAACCAGATTCAGCCCGGCTTTGTTGGCAAGGCAGGCCGACACAATGGCCTCTTCATTGAGCGCGGAGATGATGCTGCCGTGCACGGCTTCATGAGCGTCCTCGGGCTCGTTGACGCGATGCTTCAGGGCCGCCAGAACGCCGGTGAGCCTGTTGCTCGAAAGCTCGTCCGGATTGCCGACCCGGGGACGAAGGTTGGGGTTTAGGCGCACCAGCGCGGGGAAGTACTCGTCAATCGCCAGCATGGGCGAGCAAGCTTCGGTGCCCGGGGTCAGTTCCGGCATTACCGGGCTGTCCGGATGGCGGCTTGCCAGCGCATGATCTCGCTCTAATGGTCGACCCTGGGCTTTGTGCTGGCAAAAATGGGACAGAGCCTGGACCAGCGTTTCCGGCGGGACCCATAGTTCACGGGTTGAACAGTTGAACAAATCGCGAGCCCGGCCATTTATGCGAGGGTTCGCGGGCAGAGGGAGATTATGGGCCCGATTTTTCCCGGCACCGGCAAAACCGTAACCCTTGACCGTTGCCGCGATGCCATACGGCATGGGTAGAGGGTAATGCTGCTGTCCGATGGCCCGTTGTTGTTCGTTATGGGTCCATCGGGTTTCCATTTCAAATAATGTATGAGTAAAGGCGGCGGGATCGCGCCCATCGAAGGGGCGGGGGTCAAATCCCTTGAGTCGCAATTGCTGGATAAAACGCCTCAGTCCTTCGGGACTGCCGAGCTGAGTGCGCTGATCTATGCGCCGGCCGTTGGCAATCATCACCGGCAACGCCAGGCCGTTATCCGCGCTGCGCCACCAGCGTGGGCCCCAATCGCCACAGTGTTCTTCCGCGGCACCATCGGACAGAAATGCCACCAGGGTTTCCCCGGGCAAAGGCATGTGACTGTACTGCAACTCAGCAAAGCCCAGGTAACCGCCTTCCATAAGCCCGCCTGCGGTGTGGGCGTTAACGTGGCTTCCCAGAGGCGCGGCGTTACGGCCATCCGGGCGTTGCTCATAGCTGTAGAAATCCCGCACCAGGCGATTCAGTCCCTCCTCGCCCTGATAGCGCTCAAGCTGCTCCGGGTGCAGGTTGCCGGTCAGCACGTTGACAGCCTCAATCGCCGAAACGCAGTGGCCCTGACCCATGAGCCAACTGCGGGTGTGTCCGGTGAGCGCGTTGAGCGCCAGGTAACCCGCATAAGCGGGCACCATGTTCAGGGACCCGCCACTATGGCCTTCGGGTCTGGTCTTGAAGTCCTGTGCCGCCAAGGGACGGCCATCCAGCCGAACCCGGTTGGCATAGGTCATGTGAGCCACAAGCCAGAGACCGGCGCTGGCCAGATGATCGAGGCTGATCAGGTGCTGGAACACCGTTTCTGTATCCGGCTGCAGGCCTGAGGCCACCAGTTGCCGGGCCATCCCGATCAGGTTCTCCTGAGTTTCGGGTAGGTGGCGGATCACTCCAAAGCCGGCGCGCCACTGGCGAAAAGCCGGGCTGATTGAGGCCTGTCGCTCAAGATTTTTCAAATCCGGAAAAGACGAGGTCATGAGCTTCTCCCTGCTGGTGGATAAGCGGTTAGTTTAAGAAAATCTCCTGGTGAAGGACTTGATCCAGATCGTTTATTGGCTGTTTTTGGTCCGGCGCCGGTGTGGATTTTGGAAAAAACGGGCCGATCACTTGCAGTCCTGGGTGAAACCAAGAATGCTACGGGTTTTATGGCTTTGATGAGCCTGACAACAACATAAAAGAGGAAGTGCGACCATGACCGACGACAGGCGACGTCGTTTTTCAGCTCCGGTGGTAGATGGCATCGGCAAGTCGGCCAGCCGGGCCATGCTGAGGGCTGTCGGGTTTACTGATGAGGATTTCAAGAAGCCTCAGGTGGGAATTGCCTCGACCTGGAGCAATCTTACCCCCTGCAATATGCACATTAACGGGCTGGCGGAAGAAGCTGGGCGCGGCGCTGACTCAGCGGGTGGCAAGAGTCTGATCTTTAATACCATTACAGTGTCAGACGGCATTGCCAACGGCACCGAGGGCATGAAATATTCACTGGTTTCCCGTGAAGTTATCGCGGACTCCATCGAAACCACGGCCGGCTGCGAAGGTTTCGATGGCCTTGTTGCTATCGGGGGCTGCGACAAGAATATGCCGGGCTGCGTCATGGGTATGGCAAGGCTCAACCGGCCGTCGGTCTTTGTTTATGGCGGCACCATTGAGCCGGGTAAAAATCATACCGACATTATTTCCGTGTTCGAGGCCGTGGGCGCCCACGCCAAAGGCGATATGGACCTGATCGAGGTCAAGCAGATCGAAGAAACCGCCATTCCCGGCCCCGGTTCCTGCGGCGGCATGTACACGGCCAACACCATGGCGTCGGCCATTGAAGCCATGGGCATGAGCTTGCCCGGCAGCTCCGCCCAGAACGCGGTTTCCGACACCAAGATAGACGATTGTCGCGCCGCCC
>JAGXLV010000140.1 GCA_018334495.1 Oleiphilaceae bacterium | reverse complement strand
TCAAGGCCGCCACTATAGGATTGTTGTCATCAAATTGAAACATTGGGCGACAGCGACGAGGCCACGGCCAGGCCTCAGGTGTTTCTCAATGCTCGCTTGAGCCGATTCTTTCAGCCCGTTACCATTGAAGCCCCAAAGGCAATGGCAGAGGCACTCATGACGGCGATTACCCTGTTTGTGGGAAGCGTTTATGGCAGCGCTCTAATGACGGCGCGGGAAATCCACAGGCAGCTCACTCTCGAAGGCCATCAGATTCGCATACTTGAAAACCCGGAAATTGGTGACCTTTCGGCCGATACCAACCCGGTACTCCTGTGCACTTCGACCACCGGCCAGGGCGAACTACCGCCAGGACTCCTGCCTTTCTATCTGGATCTTCGAGACCAGATGCCGATGCAAACCGGACGGCCCTTCAACATCATCGTCCTGGGGGACAGTTCTTACGGTGAGACCTATTGTGGCGCCGGGGCTTTGCTTGAGGAAGCCTTCCTGGAAGTTGGCGCCAGGAAAGTGGGCGAGAGCCTCAGGATTGATGCTCTGGAGACCACCGAACCTGAAACCCAGGCCGTGCCCTGGGTCCGTGAGTGGCTCAAGCAGCTACCCTGACCTCTCGCGGTCAACGTCGGCGTCGAATCAGGGCTTCCTGTGCGGTGGACGCCACAAGGGCACCGTCCCGGCTGAAGATATTACCCCGATTAAGGCCTCGGCCTCCGGATGCGCTGGGGCTATCCTTGTCGTACAGCAGCCAGTCATCCATGCGAAAATCCCGATGAAACCAGATAGCGTGGTCAAGACTTGCAGCTTGCACCCGGCGATCGGCGAAAGTCATGCCGTGGGGTTGCAGTGCGGTCCCGAGAAAGTTGAAATCCGAGGCATAGGCCAGCAGGCATCGGTGCACAATGGGATCATCGGGCAATTGCCCCTGAGCTTTCAGCCAACTTTGCCTGAACGGCGGCCGGACGTCGGGCTTGAAAATGTCAACAGGGTCAACCGGCCGGATTTCGATGGGCCGGTCTCGAGTGAACAGGGTCTGGAGTTCTTCCGGTATTTGCGGTAATACTTTCTCGACGTGCTGTTGTTCAGAATCCAGGTCATCCACATCCGGTGCAAAAGGCATATCAACCTGATGATCGAAACCCTCTTCCTCCACCTGAAAGGAAACCGAGCCGGTGAGGATTTCCTTGCCCTGCTGGCGGGCGATCACACGCCGAACCGAGAAGGTACCGCCATCGCGGACACGCTGGACCTCATAATCAATCGGCAGGTTGTGATCACCGGGCCGCAGAAAATAAGCGTGCATGGAATGCGGCATGCGGTTATCGACCGTTCGGCTCGCGGCCATCAGGCCTTGGCCAAGCACTTGCCCGCCAAACACCGCGGGAAAACCCAAATCCTGACTTTGCCCTTGAAAGTGGTCATTTCCAAGCGAGTTCAGTGCCAGCAATTCAACCAACTCTCTGGTAGCTTCAAGCATGCCTTTTCCCATTAATTTGATTAGGTCACGAACTATTGTTTTACCGCAGAGCCACGACCGGCGCAATGGTCAAACGATTCAATCATGGCCAAAATGCCACTCTGTGAGCCTGGCTACGTTCATTCTGCTGGTGTTATCAGCCTCTTGGCCAGCCCTGGGCGCGCAGCAAATTGCAACATCGAAGGCGGCGTGGGAGCAGCAGCGCCAGGAGACCAGTGATCTGTCAGGGGAGACAACCCGCCCGGTTGCAGAGATCCTGGGGCAAGGCGAGGCGAGCGCCCCGCAGGAATGGACAGCTTTGGTTCCCGATGGGGCGCCCCTGGTCCTGCCGCAACCCGTATGGCCGCCCTCTCGAAAAATCGAAAGCGGCCGTGGCTGGCAGCTGAAAAACCCTGCGGTGGGTACGGGTAGCCTGGTTACCACCTATGAAGACTCGCGCACAGCGGTTCAGATTGCCCAGGATCAGCAGGAATCCGCAATGACCCAGGCCGCACCGCCAGCGCCACTGATGGAGGATCTACCCGACGAGCTCCAGCAATTGAACTTGCGGCTGGAATTCGGGGTGGAGTTCCGATTTTAGAAAAAAACACCGGCCAGGTCCGGGGTCAGGCATGCAGAGGTGGCACTTGTTTGGCCAACGCCTGCTTTTCAAGCACATAATCGCCAGTAACAGCAAAACCGAGGATCTGCCCTTCTGTATCCCGGAAGACGGCCCGGACGTTTTGACCATCGCGCTGGCATTCCCATTCTCCGACGGCCGATACCGGCGGTGGATAGGCTGTCGTGGGGCAGCAAGGGGTTTTTACCATAACCGGCATGACCCCGTAACTGACTTCACTAGGCGTGCCGAGCAGAGTCTTGGCCAAAGCCCGCGCACAGGCCATCAGCGGCAGCACATAGAGCAGAACATGGCCGTCCACCTCGGCGCAGTCCCCGAGGGCATAAACGTCAGGGGCGCTGGTTTCCAGGGACCGATTGACGCAAATGCCGTGATTGACGTCCAGGCCGGCCGCTTGTGCAAGCTCTGTCCGGGGTTTGAGGCCCACCGCTGAGATCACCACATCCGCTGTCAGGCTGTCGCCGTTGGCCAGATGCAGCATTACGCCCTCACCGTTGCGGTCAACGCGATCAACCACTGTATTCAGATGAAATTCCACACCGATTTCCGTCAGCGCATCCCTGACGGCGTCGGCGGCGACAGCGGGTAGAAGCCCCGGCATTACATTATCCGAGGGCGCAATAACCGCGACCTCGTAGCCGCCGCTCCGAAGATCGTTGGCAAATTCACAGCCAATCAGGCCGGCGCCCATGACGGCAACACGCCGGCAGCCTCCAAGCGCCTCGCGAAAGGTGCGGTAATCGGCAAGGTCATTGATGGAAAAGAACCGCCCCTGAGCATCGCCGGGGATATCCAGCTTTACCACATCGGCACCCCAGGCCAGCACCAGCTTGGAATAGGCCAGCCGCTCTTCGCCAATCCTGAGCTCATGAGCCGCTGTATCAATGCCAGTCAGTACCGCATGGGTGCGAATATCAAAATCGAGCTGCTCGGCCATGGCGCTTGCCGTTGCCTGGGCCAGGTCCCCGGCCGTTTTGCCCTTGGTGAAACCGGTCGACAGCATCGGCTTTGAGTAGCTGGTGCCGTCATCCGCCGTGACCAGCACAACAGGAACCTTTTTATCCTGCTTGCGAAGCTCACGCACCAGCGAATAGCCTGATAATCCGGTTCCAACGATTACAATCGGGGCCTGGATACTCATGGATTGCTCTCCGCCCCTAGCTGACTTCAATCATCTCAAAGTCTTCCTTGCCCACGCCACAGTCGGGGCAAACCCAGTCTTCCGGTACATCTTCCCAGGCGGTGCCCGGTTCAATGCCGTCTTCCGGCCAGCCTTCAGCCTCATCATAAATCAGGCCGCAAACAACGCATTGCCACTTTTTCATTATCTTCCTCCGTTACCCTCTTTTGGGGCAAAAATGTTATTGATCTGTCGTCATCGAGGTCGCCCATGATACGCATTGTGCGTGGATTGGCCAGCGTCGGCCAGCGGAACGTCTTGTACATCGGTTTTGGGCCATGCAGACTTCCTGCGCCGCCGATTAATCGGCGCCTCTCCCCTCCCGGCACCCGGTTCGGTATAATCCGGCGTTTTAGGACAGGATGTGACCGATATGACCAACACTGTCACCGAGATGAACCAGGTGTTCGCCGAGGCCGACTGCCTGGTAAGCGAACAGGAAGTCCACGAAGCGATCAAAGCCATGGCCGATGCCATTTCGGATCGCCTGGCGGGCTGTAACCCCCTGCTGTTCTGTGTCATGAACGGCGGCCTGATTTTGACCGGCCAACTGTTAACGCGCCTCAAATTCCCGGTGCAGGCGGAATATCTTCACGCCACTCGCTACCGACAGGAAACCACTGGCGGCATTCTGGAGTGGAAACTGCGCCCGGATGCCGACATGACAGGTCGGACTGTTCTGATCGTGGACGACATTCT
>JAGXLV010000075.1 GCA_018334495.1 Oleiphilaceae bacterium | reverse complement strand
CTATGTCTGACGTTTCGGACTGCGCTGCGTATGCTTTGGTGTTCGCCATTAAAAAGTCATCGAGGCGGCCAATTCTGCCCAGAAAGTCCGACCGTTCGCAGCAGTAAGTTGCACCTCACGGGCCTGCCCTTTCTCTCTGCTCGCAGCCTTGAAGTCGGAGGTGGTGAAAAGCCTCGTTGACGGTTGACCAAGGACCTTGTCCCGTGTATGGCCCCACAGTTGCTCTGCCGCGGCATTGAAAAAAGTAACCACATCACGCTCGTTAATAGAAACAATCGCCTGGGGCGCCTGTTCCAGGGCATGAGCGTGCTGAGATTTTGGAAACAGGCGTGACAGGAAAGAAGGCATAACTGATTAATCCCAGAGTAAGGAGCCAAGTGAACGATTGCATATCGGCATCGAGCATGATGCCCAATAACAATGCGCACGCACAGTAGTAATTCGGCAACGGACGCGAAAACTTTAGTGCAACTGTACGACAACGCATCAGCGCAAGATTCAAGGGCAAGCGTCAAAGAATGTCAAATTGTTCGGGCAATTTTAACCCGCACTTATCACAGCCCATCACGCTTGCTTATCTGAGTGGGTTCCGGATTGTATTGCAGATCCCGCGACTGCCTGAACCACCCTCCCCCGCGGAT
Organism: Oleiphilaceae bacterium; assembly: GCA_018334495.1. Lineage (GTDB taxonomy): Bacteria > Pseudomonadota > Gammaproteobacteria > Pseudomonadales > Oleiphilaceae > Marinobacter. The sequence continues at coordinate 14,010 of JAGXLV010000075.1, read as the reverse complement.
ACTCTGTTTGAGGTCAAGCATGGCTCAGTTGTTGATGTCTTTCCGCGACTGAAGTCGCTCTACCGAAGACTACAAATGGAGTGACGTCAGTTGCGAATGGCCTCACCACCTGAACTCGATCGCGGTTGAAACCGCTCCTACCGGAGACCGCAAACGTAGTGGCTTCAACCGCGATACCTGACCATCTCAATTGACAGGGAGCGCGGCGCTCCGGCTCAAAGCCAACGGCCGCGAAGGTTCCTAGTGAATTGTCGGGGGGCGGCCCGTGGATGGAACAGGTCATACTCGCCGGCGTTGGCAGGAAAAGAGCCACGATGGCCATTGATCAAAAAGTGGATTGCCAGTTGAACCAAATCACGCTCTCGGATCATCCTGTTGTGGATCAGCTATCGGGCGCATGGCCCTGATTGATCAGCTTCATGATGGACGGCCTGATGGCGCGGCGCTCAGGGGGTGGCGGATCGGTTTCATGGAGTTGGCCGTCCGGCTCACGCATAATCGAGACCTGTCTTCCAGCATAGCGGAAGGTCAGCCGCAGCTGTCCCAGATTCTCGCCCTCGCCGCGCTCGACCAGGGTACAGATCTCGCCAGCATCCATAGCCTCCCTCAGCCACGCAACCGACAGAGCCAGACACGGTGCAAGCACCTCAGCATCGACAATGACATCGTTGTCTTCAAACTGAATGGCATTTTCGGGCAATGCTGCCATAGGCCGACTTGCTCCCGTTCGAGATTGTTTATGTGTGCTGAAAACGCTATCAGCCCCCTGAAAAACGGTCAATCGGCGCTATCGCTCGGCCTCAGGCGCTGCATGCATTCATAGCCGGAACGGGTGATCAGGACCAGGTGAATGGTTCTCGTGTAAACCTTGCCCTCCGCTTTGAGCGATTCGATGAATGCGCCATGGGACGAGGCCGGCAGATAGTAATAGTCGCATCCCTCCGTCAGCTCGCTGCGCCAACGCTTGAAAAGCCGGAACGCCGTTCCTTTGGCAAACCCGTTCACGGCGTCAATCTGGCGAAAACTGAGTGTTTCAGTGCCCTCAAAATCAATGGGTTTCATAGTACTCCCAGGCTGGCCCCAACATTTGCCTGAACGGAAAGCCGGGGCAGCGTTATTTTCCGAAGCCGCCCGCGCCGGCTTCATTATCTTCTTTCCGGCATCTGTCACCCCGTCGCTGTTGAACAGAGGCACCTCAATTCGTCTGGTTTCGAGCCACACTCACACCCAACAAAACGGCCGCAGGCTTCGATGCGCACCGGACGACCCTAGTCAGTAGAAGAGTTTGCAGTATCCCGAAATCAGACACCACACCGACAAAGCCACTAGTGTTACTTAACACCAGTCTCCCTGCCCGATTTGATCGTAAAGGACAATATAGACATGTCACCCCTATCGGCCAATAGATGAATAGTTATGAGCAGGATTGATTTGGTCAAAAAAGTCGTAGAAGAGCATTTGGACACGCCTTCTGACCTGTTGGCGATGCGACTGATGTTTCCCCCTGATCGGATTGAAGTAACAATTGATCAGGAAATCAAAGACCTGTACCTGTATCCCGAAAGACTGGAAACCGGTTATCGCGATGAGTGGCGAGCTCTTGCCACCCGTGCCTTATTCATTCATGGATTCAGTGATGGTGGGCGCTCTGATCGCGATAATCTGGAATGCTACCTTGAGTTCCTCAACGGCCAGGCCATACCGAGATGTATTCACGAGAATATCGGACTTTTCCGAACTTTGAGGGAAGTTCTTGCCATCGTTCAGTCAGACAACGCCATCCCCTTTCCCGACCCGAAGCGACAGGCGCTGATTAAAATGATCTGGCCGGAAGGCCGCAATCAATAAAAGGATCCGCGGGGCGTCGCTGCCCGTATTGGTTAAAACATGATCGAATTGGAGGGCCTTAACATGGGTCACAAAAACATCGGTATCAGCAAGGCAGGGAGTCTGATAACCACTCTGGCTGTGGTGATGCTCTGGACAATCCAGCCTCTGGCCGGCGACAAGGACGATGAGATTCAGGACACGATACTCCGGCAGATTGAAGCTTTCGCCAACGGCGATCAGGAAGAGGCATGGGCTTATGCTTCCGAGGGAGTCAAACGTCGTTTTGGTTCTTCGCAGGTTTTCCTCGATATGGTTCGGGAAGCTTACCCTGCCGTGCACAGCGCGACTGCAATAGAGTTCGACGAGCGTGTGCCTCACAAAGATTTTGAAATTCAGGTAGTGAGATTGCAGGACCCCGAAGGCCAACGCTGGGATGCGCATTATCGAATGGTACTGGTCGAGGGAGCCTGGAAAATTGCAGGTGTGCAACTGCAAGAAGCTGAAACCGGCATTTAAATGGCAGGCCGACCCGGACGCTTTACGGCGAGTGGAAACCGCCTGCCACCCTAATCAGGCCTGGCACTGAACTGCTTGGTTCGGGTCACCTGGCGGTAATCATTAGGCGTCAGTCCCGCCCGCTGCCGGAACAGTTTGATGAAGTAAGAGGCATCACTAAACCCCAGAATTTCCGCCACTTCCTGTACGTTGAGGTTGGTCTGGCGCAGCATTTCTTCCGCTCGAATCAGGCGCAGTTGCAACCAGTACTGCTTTGGTGACTCGCCGGTGGCCCGGACAAAACGACGTGAAAGGGTGCGCGGGTTAAGGCCGACGGCGTCCGCCAGTGCCGACAGAACGAAAGGCCGGTCAAGGCGGTCCAGCATCCAGGCCTGGGCGGCGACTATGTCTTCGTCATCGTGCTGCAGGCCGCCCAACCGGTAATAAGGCTGGCTCAGGGTGCGGCTGACTTCGTGGGAGAAATGCTGCTCAATGATGCTCATGATTTCGTCGCCATACCAGCGGCCGATGAAGAACAGCACCAGGTCAGTGAGCGCGTTGATGCTGCCAACCGAGTAGATTTCCCGGTCGAAGGTGATGCTCTGGCGCGGTCGTAACAGCACGTTGGGGTAACGGCGGGCGAACTCGCCGAAATAGTACCAGTGCGTGGTGGCGGCGCGGCCATCCATCACGCCACTTTCCGCCAAGAGACAGACCCCCGTGCCGGTTGCGATGATGGGAATGCCCTGCCCCACCGCCTGGGCCAGCAGGCCGATGACGTGGGGAAAGCGCCGCAACATGGGCACGGGGCTGCCCCAGAAAGGCGGGATGATGATGGTGTCGCACGCCAGCAGGTCATCCCAGTTGCCCTGGGCGCGCAGGGAGATGCCGCCGGCCACTTCCTGTTGCTGGCCGTTCTCCGCCAGCACCAGAAACTCGGGGGTGCCGGCTTTGGGTTGCGGGATGCGTTTTGCTCTCGCCAGCTGGGCGGCGGCCTGGCCCATTTCACAGGGCAAAGTGATGCCGGTGGCCAGCGTTCTGGGAAGGGTAACGAAGCCGAGACGCATGGTGGCTATAACCTCTTATCAAATGGCTATTTTATTATATGCCGGCTGTTCATGCGTAGACTAGTATGACGTTAACTTCTTTAACTTCAGGCTTAACCTCAGGATAAACAATATGGCTCGACTTCCGGTAATTGTAGGGTTTGGTGGCGTCAACGCGGCTGGGCGCAGCGCATTTCATCACGGCTATAAGCGCATGGTGGAATCGGCTCTGACAGGGAACACCATGGCACCAACCTGGGAATGTCTGGCCCAGATGATGAAGCTCGACACCCGCAATGGCCTTACCCCGGACCTGATCGAGCAGATGCGCAAGGGCACCCTGATTCGACGTATTGAAAAAGCCCTGTTTGATGTAGACGCCGTGCCTTACCAGAACAAGGCCGAGATTACCGCCGGTTCGGATGGCATACAGTTCAGCGCCCGTCGTTTTCAGTTGCCCAAGGTACTTCCGGACAATTGGCAGGTCATCAGTGAAAACGGCAAAGAAGTGACCGTCCGCATCACCGGGAGCACAACAGCCCTCTTCCCCGAGACCTATCGTTACCCGGTGAGCAGCGCCGGCCAGTTGCCTACCGGTTTTGACGCTTCCAGCCTTTATCGTTCCATGCATCACCCTCGCGGCCTGACTTATGCGGTCTATGGCGCCTCCGATGCACTTCAGTCAATGGGTATGCAGTGGGAAGAAGTCATGGCGCGGGTCCGGCCCGACCAGGTCTCGGTCTATGCCGGCAGCGCACTGGGCCAGGCTGACGGCAATGGCCTTGAAGGCATCTACCAGAACAGCCTGACCGGCGGACGCACCAGTTCCAAAATGATGGCCCTGAGCCTCGGCGAAATGGCCGCGGATTTTATCAACGGCTATATGATCAACTCCGCCGGCAGCACCGGTAACAACATCGGCGCCTGTGCCTCATTTCTGTACAACCTGCGCCAGGGCCTGATCGATATCCAGACTGGCCGCGCCCGGGCAGTGATAGTGGGCAACACTGAATCTCCCGTGGTGCCGTCGATTCTGGAAGGCTTTCATGTCATGGGGGCATTGGCCTCGGATGAAGCCCTGCGTCGCATTGACCCGAACGATGAAGTGGACAACCGCCGTGCCTGCCGGCCTTTCTCCACCAATGCCGGTTTCACTATGGCCGAGTCGGCGCAGTTCCTGATTCTGATGGATGACGAACTGGCGCTGGAGCTTGGCGCGACCGTCTACGGCGCGGTACCGGATGTATTCATCAATGCCGATGCCAACAAGAAATCCATCTCCGCGCCCGGCGTCGGTAACTACATCACTGTGGCCAAGTCCGCTGCTCTGATTCGCAGCCTGCTGGGCAAAGATGGCCTGCAGGATACGTTTGTGCAGGCCCACGGCACGGGCACCCCGCAAAACCGGGTAACCGAATCCCACATCCTGAACGAGGTTGCCAGGCTCCACGGCGTGACTGACTGGGCGGTGTCCGCGGTCAAGGCATACGTTGGCCACTCTCTGGGCCCCGCGTCCGGGGATCAGATCATAGCCAGTCTGGGTGTCTGGGAGCACGGTATTATACCGGGCATTACCACCATCGATCACGTTGCCGACGATGTCGCCCGGGACCACCTGAATATTCTGCAAGAGCATTTGAACGTGGGCAGCAAAACGGCCATGCGTGGTGCGCTCATCAACTCCAAAGGGTTTGGCGGCAACAACGCCTCCGCCGTAGTGCTGTCGCCGGAAGTGGCCCGCAACATGATGACCAAGCGTCATGGAGAAAAAGCCATGACCCAGTACCGCAAGCGTAATGAAGCCGTAGTTCAGAGTGCCCTTGATTACGATGCCAAAGTGATCAAGGAAGGCGTACCGATTATCTACAAGTTTGGCGAGTCGGTGATGGAGCCTTCCGATGTGACTCTCAGCCCGGACAGCCTGAAGCTTTCCGTTTTTGAGCAGGAGGTCTCGCTGAAAGGCGAGCACCCCTACGACGACATGGTGTAAAGGCCGGAGGTTTCTTCGTTGGAACAGCCTTATTGGAGGCTAACGCTGTTGCAGCTCCGGTCCAGTGCCCGGAGAATCCGCCTGGCTCTGCCGATGCTCGGCTTTGTGCTTGCGCCCGCCCAGGCCCTGGGCGCTGAAGCACTGATCGGCGTTGCCGCGAATTTCAATAGCGCCGCCAGGGAGCTGGCCAAGCATTTTCAAAGCCGGACCGATCATTCCGTGAACCTGAGCTTCGGCTCCACCGGCAAGCTTTACGCCCAGATCGCCCATGGGGCGCCCTATGACGTCTTGATGGCGGCGGATGCCGAGCGGCCGATCAGAGCGATCGATGCAGGGTTTGCAGTGACGGGTTCCCGTTTTACCTATGCGCTGGGACGACTGGTGCTCTGGAGCCCGGAATCGGGCTTGTTCCGGAACGGTGAGGACTATTTGCGGCAGGGTCAGTTTCAGCGACTGGCTATCGCTAATCCCCAAACTGCTCCCTATGGCCTCGCTGCGAAGCAAACGCTCACAAACCTCGGGGTCTGGGAGTCAGTGGCGCCACGTCTGGTGCGGGGCGAATCCGTGGCTCAGGCGTTTCAGTTTGTTGCAACCGGCAATGTCGAATCAGGTCTGGTGGCTCTGGCTCAGCTACCCGACACGGCGGAATCCGGCAGCCCCGGCAGTCGCTGGCTGGTGCCGGAATCTTTGTTCGAACCCATTGCCCAGCAAGCTGTGCTTCTTGAACGAGGCATGAGTAACCCGGCAGCACAAGCGTGGCTAAGCTACCTCAAGCGGCCCGAAGCCGTAGCGATTATCCGCCGGCACGGCTATGGTGTGAATTCAAGGCCCTGATATTCAATAACCCAATAACAATGGAAGCCTCTCCATGAGCCCTGAATGGCAGGCGGTCTGGCTCACGCTCAAGTTGGCCGGCGCTACAACGGTCATTTTGCTGTTTCTCGCCACGCCCCTTGCCTGGTGGCTGGCCCGAACCCGGCACTGGGTGCGCCAGCCAATTGCCGCCGTGGTAGCCATGCCTCTGGTGCTGCCGCCGACGGTCTTGGGCTTCTACCTGCTGATTCTGATGGGTCCGGAAGGGCCCGTGGGTGAACTGACCCAGGCCTTGGGGCTCGGCACCCTGCCGTTCACCTTCGGTGGTCTGGTTGTGGCTTCTGTCATTTCGTCACTGCCGTTCGCGGTGCAACCTCTGAAAAACGCCTTTGAATCCGTCAGCGGACGCATGCTTGAAGTGGCGGCCACCCTGGGGGCCTCGGCCCTCGACCGTTTCGCCACCGTGGCCGTACCCTTGGCCCGTTCGGGCTTTTTAACCGCCGCCGTGCTGTCGTTTGCCCACACCATCGGGGAGTTTGGGGTGGTGCTGATGATCGGCGGCAACATTCCCGGTGAAACCCGCGTGCTTTCGGTGGCCATCTATGACCACGTGGAAACCCTGGAATACGCCAAGGCCCACTGGCTCGCCGGGGGGCTGCTGATCTTCTCGTTTGTGACCCTGGTCAGCCTTTATCTGATCAACGGCCGCATTGCGAATCGGGGGCTGTCTTGACCGAAAAAACCAACCTCCATATCCGTTTGCGACGGAAACTGCCGGGCTTCACACTGGACGCGGATCTCGCTTTGCCGGGCAAGGGCGTTACTGCCGTGTTCGGGCCTTCCGGCTGTGGCAAAACCACATTGCTGCGCTGCATAGCCGGACTTGAGAGAGCCGAAGGCTATGTCAGCGTCAATGGTCATATCTGGCAGGAAGGCAAGCAAAGCCTGCCAGTGCACCGACGCCCGCTGGCTCTTGTGTTCCAGGAAAGCAGCCTGTTTCCGCATCTGTCAGTTCAGCGCAACCTCGATTACGGCTTTAACCGGATAGCCGAATCCGCCAGGCAGGTGACCATGGCTCAGGCGGTTCACTGGCTTGGCCTCACGCATCTTCTGTCGCGAATGCCCGACGGCCTGTCAGGGGGTGAACGCCAGCGTGTCGCCATCGCGCGGGCGCTGCTCACCAGCCCGCGCCTGCTGCTGATGGACGAACCCCTGTCCGCTCTGGATACCGCCAGCCGCAGCAACATCCTGCCCTACCTGGACCGCCTGCGCGAGGAGCTCGCCATTCCGGTCATTTACGTCACCCACGCTCGAGCTGAACTGGCCCGTATCGCCGACCATGTGGTGATGATGGATCAGGGCCGCGTGGTCGCCGCGGGCGAACTTACCGAGATTAGCGGCCGGCTGGATCTGCCCGATCGGGATGATGAAGAACTGGGTGTCATTCTGGACACCATCATTGGCGACCGTGATTTGGCTTGGCACCTGTGCCGTGCCGATTTTGACGGCGGCCCTCTATGGGTTCGCGATAGCGGTAGGAGCAAAGGCTCAAGACTCAGACTGCGTATATTAGCGCGGGATGTGAGCCTGGCACTGACCCGCAATGACGATCAAAGTATTTTCAATCTTCTGCCCGCCACCATAACCGACATCCGGGAAGGCGCTCATCCGGCCATGGCTCTGGTTGCAATGAAGCTGGGTAAAATCCCGCTGCTGGCACGGCTGACCCGCCTCTCTGCTCACCGGCTCGAATTGATGCCGGGAAAAAAGGTCTGGGTGCAGATCAAGTCGGTAGCCGTTCTGGATTGAGGCGGAGCATCCGCGCCCCTCTCCGTCCGGTTATTTGCGAGGAAGCTGACAGCGTTTATGCTCGAGCTGTAACTATCTATCTTTCACCAACTTATTGGCGACCCATGGAAGAGATCAGCCGTCAATTTATCGAGAACCACCCCAACGCCATCGGCCTGGCAGTGGCGCTCCTGCTGGGCGCCCTCATTGGTCTTGAGCGTGGCTGGGAGGCGCGACATAAAGAGTCCGGCGAGCGTATCGCCGGTATACGGACACATTCTCTTGTGGGGCTGCTCGGCGGTATTTCCGCAGTCTTGACTGAAGAGATCACCCAATGGGCTTTCCCCGCCATGTTCCTGGGACTCATCGGTATCAGTCTGGTGGCTTACCAGGCGCGCGTTAAAGCAGTTCGCGATTTCAGCATTACCGGTCTGGTGGGCCTGTTGCTGACATTTTCATTCGGTGCCATTGCCATCAGCGTCAGCCTGATTCTGGCCACTGCAAGCGCAGTGATCACGGCGCTTATTCTGGATAACAAGCGAGAAATCCACGGCCTCATGAAGCGCCTGGAATCCCATGAGCTGGACGCCGGGCTCAAGCTTCTGCTGATTTCCGTGGTCATGCTGCCTATCCTGCCGGATCAGGACCTGGGACCGGGCGGCGCCCTTAACCCCTATGAAATCTGGTGGCTGGTGGTGCTGATCGCCTCGATTTCATTTGTGGGCTATTTCGCCATCCGCGTGGGCGGCACCGAAAAAGGCCTTCTGTTTACAAGTATTTTCGCAGGCATGACCTCGTCCACGGCGCTGACCCTGCATTTTGCCCGTCAATCACGCCGGGCGCCGGAACTAAGCCCGATTCTGGGCTCGGGCGTGCTGCTCGCCGCCGGCACCATGTTTCCCCGCGTGCTGGTGTACTGCCTGATCATAAGCCCCGCCCTGCTGTCCGCTCTGATCTGGCCGGTACTGGTTATGACTGTCATGCTCTACCTGCCAGCTCTGGTCTTATGGCGCCGGGATCGCAGGCAGATATCGTTCAAACAGCCGACGCTGGTCAATAACCCCCTGGACCTTAAATCGGCTCTGATTTTTGGTGTGCTGCTTACCATCATTCTGTTCTTCGGGGAGGTCCTGCGGCAATGGTTTGGCGACATCGGCATTTTTGTGCTGGCCGCCACCTCCGGCATTGCCGATGTGGATGCGATCACCCTGTCCCTGACCCGTATGTCGCTGGAATCTATCACCGCGCAAACCGCTGTGATCGGTATTGTCATCGCCACATCGGTCAACAACCTGGTCAAATGCGTGATTGCCACGGCCCTGGGCACCCGCACCATGGGCCTGAGAATCGCGCTGCCGATCCTCGCCTCACTGGCCGGGGGATTATTCACTGCCTGGCTGGTCCAGGTGTCCCATTGAAAAAGCCCAGTCTGAACATACCTTTTCAGGTAAGCGATTAACGGAGGTCCATTTTCAAAACGGCAACCGAACCTGCTTTCTGCCGGCCTTTCAGGAGAATCTGCTATGAACAAACGCCTTTTGACCGCCGGCTGTTTGGCTATCGCGGTTCTCACGACGCCTGCGCTGACGGCTCAGGAAAAAAGCCCTTACCTGGAATCTCATGGCTCCCGGATTACATTAAGTGGCACGGTGACTGAAACCCTTTCCGAAAGTTTCATCCTTGATTACGGCAAAGCCACCGTCACGGTCAATGTCGCTGACTGGAAGTGGTACCGGGAAAATAACGAATTGATTCAGAACGACAAGGTAACGGTTCACGGCAGAGTCGACGAAAAGACCTACGAAACCGCAGTCATTGATGCCAAAAGTCTCTATCTGGAGGATCTGGGCACCTACTTTTACTCCGAAACTGTTGAGGACGATAAGGTTTTCAGCGACTTTGCCAAAGCGCCGAAAACCCCTATCGCCGTTGGCGACATCACCATCACCGGCACCATCACAAGCATTGAGGGCCGAACCTTCACTATCGACTCGGGCACCCGGCAGATGGCCGTGGACACCAGTGAATTGCCACACAACCCCCTGGACGACCGGGGATTTCAACGACTGAATGTAGGCGACGCAGTAGCGGTGGCCGGCACCTTGGACAGCGATACTTTCGAAGGTGCCAAAATGGTGGCTGACACCATCGTGAGCCTCGACAGAGGGGTGGGTGGCGCCGATTTCTGAAAAGATGGAAACGAAAATGCACCGCCTCTTCGTCGGGCTGGAACTGCCCGATTTCATTGTGGCCCAGTTGCTCACTCTGCGAATGGAGATCCCCGGCGCCCGCTGGCAGAGCGCCGGGCAATTGCATATGACCCTGAATTTCATTGGTCAGGTAGACGAGGGTATTCTTGGTGCCATTATCCGAAGCCTGAAGGAGTTTCCAGTCGAAACGGATCAAGCGGCCCAAACGGGCAATTTCAGACTGACGCTCAGCAATCCGGGGTTCTTTGGCAGCCCTGAGGCACCCAAAATGCTCTGGCTGGATGTCAGGCCCCATGCGCCTCTGGCGACTCTGCACGAGGGTATTGAAACCCGGCTGGCGGCTCTGGGCCTGGAGCGGGACCCGCGCCGTTTCAAACCCCACCTCACCCTCGCTCGCCTTGGCAAAAAGTGCCATTCCGTCGCGCCTTTTCTGGCGCGCTTCGCCGACTTTCAGTCACCGGTTTTTGAAGTGCGGTACCTTAGCTTGTTTGAAAGCACCCTGAGCCAGGAAGGCTCGACCTATCGTGTTATCGAGCGCTTTCCGCTTGCGGCCCCATAGTCAGGCTTTGGTCAAAGGAAGGCCGCAAACGACTCCATGCACCAACTTGGTGAGCATTGCCCGTATACGCACTGTGAAAGTGCAACAATCGGAAGATGCCTGACTCCGAAGTACCCGAATATTGCACCGCAAGCCTCTGCAGGCCGCCTTTCAGGCCTGTTTAACGAAAGCTGGCATTGCATTTGCGAAGGCTTGGATGAGGAATTGAATGGCGGGTGGTCACTGGATCAACCACCCATGCCGGACACAGAGATTATGATTACCAATAGACCGCTAGGGTTCCGGTCAGACAGATTCCGAAAAGTCTGACGCCTGGTCCGAGAGCAGTCGACCTTCTTCGCAAGGTTACACGGAGGGACAAAAGCCCGGGAGGTTGATCAATGGCGCACTCGTCATTTGATTCCTCTGGCTGTCATTGTTATCCGTTGCAAAGGAGGTCTTCCATGACCCGCAATCTGTTCACCGCACTGACCCTGAGTTTCGCCCTTGTGGCGGCGCCGTCTGCTTTTGCCAAAGACAAATTCGATGTCTGCTGGTCCATCTACGTGGGCTGGATGCCCTGGGGCTACGGCGACAACGCCGGCATTGTCGACAAGTGGGCCGACAAGTACGACATCGAGATCAACGTCACCCAGATCAACGACTACATCGAGTCCATCAACCAGTACACGTCCGGCGGCTACGATGGCTGCGTGATGACCAACATGGACGCCCTCACCATTCCCGCCGCCGGCGGCGTGGACTCCACCGCGCTAATCGTTGGCGACTTCTCCAACGGTAACGACGGCGTCATCCTCAAAGGCGAGGACGAACTGAGCGCCATCGAGGGCCAGCGGGTCAACCTGGTGGAGCTGTCCGTCTCCCACTACATGCTGGCCCGGGGCCTGGAAACCGTTGGCCTGACCGAACGTGACCTCACCGTGGTTAACACCTCCGACGCCGATCTGGTCTCCGCCTACACCAGTGACGATGTCAGCGCCGTGGCTACCTGGAACCCGCTTCTGAGCGAAATCCTCAAGACGCCCGACAGTCACCTGGTATTCGATTCGTCACAGATCCCCGGCGAAATCATCGACCTGATGATCGTCAATACCGAGGTATTGCAGAACAATCCCAAGCTGGGCAAGGCGCTGACCGGCGCCTGGTACGAGATCATGGCCAACATGAGCGGCGACAGCGACAGCGCCAAAGAAGTGCGCACTCAACTGGCCAACGCCTCCGGCACCGACCTGGCCGGCTACGAAAACCAGCTGGACACCACCCGCATGTTCTATGAAGCCGAAGACGCGGTGGCATTCGTCAACAGCCCCGAGCTCAAAACCACCATGCAACGGGTGGCAGAGTTCTCCTTCAAGCATGGCTTGCTGGGCGAAGGCGCACCGGATTCGACCTTTATCGGCGTCGAGACGCCTGCCGGCACCTATGGCAATCCGGCCAACACCCAGCTCCGCTTCACTCCCGAGTACATGCAAATGGCGGCTGACGGCCAGCTTTAATTCTGCTCCCAGTCGGTAAAGCGAGGCGCCGGCCAGAAACCCTGGCCGGCCTGCACACTCCAGCCGGAAGTTCATGCAATGAAAAAACTGATCAACCAACAACCGGGTATCGTGTCGCGCTGGGCTCTGGGCCTGCTGCCGTTCCTGTTGTTGGCCATGATTTACACCATGGCCTCCAACGCCCGGCTGGCAGAAAACCCCAACGACAAGCTGCTGCCCTCGGCCGCCATCATGGCGGATTCCATGTCCCGCATGGCCTTCGAGCCCAGCAAACGCACCGGCGAGCGATTGCTCTGGGCCGACACCGGCGCCAGTCTGCAGCGCCTGGGCATAGGCGTCGGCATGGCGGCCCTGACCGGCTTGATTTTCGGGATCGCCAACGGCGCTATCCCCTTGTTTCGGGCAGGCATGTCCCCGGTGATCACCGGCATCTCACTGGTACCGCCCATGGCCATACTGCCTATCCTGTTCATCGTCTTCGGCCTCAATGAGCTGGCCAAGGTCATGCTGATATTCATTGGCATCACGCCCTTCCTGATCCGCGACCTGCAACAACGCACCATGGAAATCCCGGAAGAGCAGATCATCAAGATGCAGACCCTGGGCGCGAACACCTGGCAGATCATCACCCGCCTGATTCTGCCCCAGATCATGCCCCGGCTGATCAGTGCGGTACGCCTGTCACTGGGTTCGGCCTGGCTGTTCCTGATCGCCGCAGAGGCAATCGCCGCGACGGAAGGTTTGGGCTATCGCATTTTTTTGGTGCGTCGTTACCTGTCGATGGATGTGATCCTGCCTTATGTTGTCTGGATCACGCTGCTGGCGTTTTTAATCGACTTTTTCCTGAACCGTTATTCCCGGTGGCGCTACCCCTGGTTCTACCATCGCAGCCAGTAATGATGCACCGGAGCGAGACCTGATCATGGCAACCATTGAACTGAAAAACCTGTGGAAAGAATACGGCCCGGAAGTGGTTCTGGAGCGGCTGAATGCTCGCGTGGAAAGCGGTGAGTTCGTCACCATCGTAGGCGCCTCTGGCTGCGGTAAAACGACCTTCCTGAAAATGCTCCTGGGCACGGAAAGCCCGACCCGTGGCCAACTATTGCTGGACGACAAGCCTATCCCGGCCGAACCGGACGCCACCAGGGGCATTGTGTTCCAGCGTTATTCGGTGCTGCCTCATCTCACGGCAGAAGAAAACGTGATGCTGTCCGGTGAACTGACGGCCAACCGTTTCTGGGGCCGCACGTTTGGCGCCAAGCGCCACGAACTGAGGGCCGCCGCCCGGAAAATGCTGGAGGACGTCGGTCTTGAGGCTGCATTTGACAAATACCCCGACGAACTCTCAGGCGGCATGCAGCAGCGCCTGGCACTGGCCCAGACCCTGATCAAGAAACCCCGGATTCTGTTGCTGGACGAGCCCTTCGGCGCGCTTGACCCGGGTATTCGCAAGGATATGCACGCTCTGGTTCTCAAGCTCTGGAAGGAGCAGGGGCTGACGGTGTTCATGATCACCCACGATCTGGATGAGGGTTTTTATCTGGGAACGCGATTGTGGGTGTTCGACAAGAACCGTCTGGACCCGCAGGCGCCCGGGGCTTATGGCGCGCGCATTACCTATGACCTGCCAGTCGGCAAGGATGATCGCGGAACGCTGGATGACATCAGTCACCGGGTTGACAGTACTGCCCGGGTATTGGGTTAGTTTTCTTAATTACTGATCGGGGGCCTGATGGTTGGGAGTTCTGTCGCAGGGGTGGGGAGGTCTTTCCGAGACACGCCA
>JAGXLV010000074.1 GCA_018334495.1 Oleiphilaceae bacterium | reverse complement strand
AAATTGATGTTAGAGTAACAATGCCGTCAACTTCAGCGGAGTTCGCCCTTAACTTTTGGACTTCGAACAGTGGCGCCGCGAAATCGACGTCACTGGCCTCAAACATACTAAATCCTCTGTTTTCGAATTCGCCCCCAACTCGTAGTTGGGGGCGCCCGCCCGTTGAAGCCGCAATAAGCAACATTGCCTGCTAAACGCCGAGTGAATTGGATGCTGGACATGCAATTGCTCACCCTCCGACCTACAGTTTCGCTCAGCAGATTTGCCTGTGGATCAGAAATGCTCGAACTCCGGATCAAATGGATACCGGTTATTGCCACAAGGTGTGATGCCGTCCGCTTACCTTGCATGACCCAAAAGGGCTATAGGCTGGAGCCAAACGGTCCTCGATCATTAGAGGGAAAGGGGCATTTCAGAAACACGTTGAAATCGGATCTTCTTGTTAATTTTCGAGGGTAGTGAGATCAATTCAAATTGGTTCTTACTCACCAATGCGTTGTTAAAAAAAGCGTCTCAAGGAAATTCAATGAAACCATGCCCACGGCGAATGATATCCATCGTGGTGATCAGTTATAACACCAAGGAGATGACGCTTGCCTGCCTGCGTTCTGTCTTCGCCGAAACGCATCTCACTGATTTCGAACTCATCGTATTGGACAACGCGTCAGTGGATGGTTCTGCGGCGGCAATTGAAACCGAGTTCGGCGATCAAGTTCAGTTTATAAGCGCTGACGAAAATTTAGGATTTGCGGCCGGCAACAATCTTGCTGCACAACACGCCCATGGAGATCATGTTCTTCTGCTCAATCCGGATACTGTCGTCTTCGACAATGCTATTGACCGACTCGTCGAGTTTGCAAGCGAGTATCCTGAGGCAGGTATTTGGGGAGGACGCACCGTTTACGGCGACAAGACGCTGAACCCCGGGTCCTGCTGGTCGCGCCAGAGCCTCTGGAGCCTTGTTTCGCAGTTAATGGGCCTTTCTTCTGTTTTCCGGAAAACTACTTTTTGCAATCCGGAAGGTATTGGCTCCTGGGACAGGCGGGGCATTCGGCATGTTGACATAGTGTCCGGCTGTTTCTTGCTGATCAGACGAGATCTTTGGGTCGCATTGGCGGGTTTCAGAGAAGAATTTTTTATGTACGGGGAGGATGCCGACCTTTGCTTGCGAGCGCAGCAGGTCGGTGCAAAGCCTCTGGTTACGGGTCTTGCAACAATTGTGCACCATGGTGGCGCGTCAGAATCCGTGCATTCGGAAAAATTGATTCGCCTGTTAAAGGCAAAAATGCTTCTCATAAGCCGGCACTTTCCCGCATCAACGCGGAAATTGGGGTTTTCGCTTTTGGCGCTTTGGCCGTTAAGTCGAGCGTCGGCTCACTCAGTGTTTGCCGCAGCCGGTCGCCATGCCTCTTCGGCCCGATGCGCGGTTTGGCGAGAGGTCTGGAAACGCCGATGTGAATGGACGAACCACCAGCCAAGGCCGGAATAGTGTCAGCTGTGGGCAGTTAACACTGGTGCAGGTTAATGTCGACTGGCAAAGCTAAGCGGAAGGAAAGTGAAATGGCCTCTATTATCATTCCGGCCCATAACGAAGAGGCTGTCATTGCGCGAGCACTGAGTGCGCTGGTCGCCCAGTCAACACCGGATGATGAAATCATTGTCTGCGCCAATGGCTGTACTGACTCGACTGTCGGCATTGCGGAAACCTTCAAGCCCCGAGTACATGTGCTTTCCATACCTTTCGCGTCGAAGACGCAGGCTCTTAACCTCGGAGACTCTGTGGCCCAGGGGTTTCCAAGGATCTATGTTGATGCGGATGTCGAACTCGCAACAGGCTGCCTGGATCGGCTCAAGGCAGTATTGGTGTCCGGCGACTGTCCGGCTGCGGCACCTGAACCGGTCATGAACCTGCAAAATTCCAGCTGGGGAGTTCGAGCTTACTATCGAATCTGGCTTTCACTTCCTTACTGTCAACTTGGAATGATCGGTGCCGGTGTTTATGCATTATCAGAGGCAGGCCGAGCAAGATTTGATGATTTTCCCGATATCATCGCTGACGACGGTTTCGTCAGAGCGTTATTCAAGGAACAGGAACGCTGTAAGGCGATAGGCGCGCAAGTCTTTGTTCGTGCGCCTGTGAGCCTTTCCTCGCTGCTGAAGATCAAGGTGCGCAGCAGAGTGGGGCAGATGCAACTCGCCGCCAGATTCCCGGAACTCAAGCATAACGAGGCCAAGGCATACTCCACCGGGATCATTTCCGTCGCAAAAAATCCCCGCCTTTGGCCTGCAGCCTTTCTCTACTTATCTGTGACGCTGATTACTCGCTTTAGAGGAAGAAACAGACTCCAGAGACTTTCTGCCTTTAAATGGGAAAAGGACTGGTCATCGCGAGGAGACGACGGGGAAAAGGCGCCTTAGATGATAAACATTCGGGTCATTGAGGGACTTCATGAACGATGGTTTTAAACCATTACCGACGATTTGATACCCACCAAGCTAACGAAATGATCTGAGGGAAGAGGGCATTTCCATGCGGTCAAGAAATTCACAGCTGGTACTGGCGGTTGCATCCCATGGTGGCCATTGGGTGCAGATGCGCAGGCTAATGTCGGCATTTGAAGGATTACCTATCCATTACGTCTCTACGACAGCAGGCGTTGCCCACGAGGTTGCGCCGTTTCCTGTTTCAGTCGTGCGAGACGCGAACCTCCAGGATAAAGTCGCACTTGTCAGGTTGGCGTTGGAGACTTTCTGGATAGTAGCGCGAACACGGCCTGCTTACGTTTTATCCACGGGGGCAGCACCCGGCTTTTTTGCCCTGATGTTCGGCAAACTCTTCGGTGCCAGAACGATTTGGGTGGATAGCCTCGCAAACGCCGATTGTATGTCGGTATCCGGCGCAAAAGTGCAACCCTTTGCCGATTTGTGGCTGACCCAGTGGCCGGAGCTCGAAATA
This sequence comes from Oleiphilaceae bacterium, assembly GCA_018334495.1. Classification (GTDB taxonomy): domain Bacteria; phylum Pseudomonadota; class Gammaproteobacteria; order Pseudomonadales; family Oleiphilaceae; genus Marinobacter. Next base: position 11,896 of record JAGXLV010000074.1, on the reverse strand, counting down.
TCTGGAGGGCCATTGTATCGAGGGGCGGTCTTATAGTGATTGCGGGGTCCGGAAACAAGTCATACATCGAGCCTGCCGCCAAGGAGTTCGGCGTAGACTTGCTTTAATCGTGATCCAACTGATGTGTGGTGACATCGTGCTCTGTATGCTGCAACGTTCTTTGCCCATGTTCCGTGATCCAGAGACAGGGCCTTTGTCGCCGCTTTGCAGAGGTCAGAATGATTAGAAGGCTCCCAGGATAAAGCAATGCCTTCACTCACCAGGTGCTCAAAGGCAAGCGAGGAAGAGCACAGAATAGGGCGGTTATGAGACAGAGCCAAGTGAGCGGCCCCGCTGCTGAGGCCTGCCTGGTAGGGAAATGCCGCCATATCACAGGCGATTAAATAGTTTGAGAGCCGTTCATTGGACAGCTCTCCCAATCGCAAATGGATGTTGGTTTGCCCAGCCGTAGCCTCTTCGAGACTTCGAGCAAGGGTTTCAGTGTGAGGTCGCCCCGCAATAACCAGGTCATATCCCAACTTATCCAGACTTCCAGCCGCATCAATCAGATGGTCGACACCTTTATATAAACGGATATTACCGAAAAAAAGGAGTAATTTTCGTTCCAGGGGAAGGCTCAACTTACGCCTTGCTTGGCCCTTAGTGATAGCGGCTGTCGGATTGCCATAATCGATATGTTCTATGACCACGATTTTCCCGGGGGCGTTATATTCGCTTCCAACGGCTCCCCCGGCCGGTTCGCTATGCACGATCAGGCGGTGCATAAGCTTACCGACCAAAACATTGACGAGGCGGTGCAATTTACGGTGTCGATGTTCGTGGGGTACCAGATTGTGGACAGTCAGAACCAGTCGTGTCCCGCTAAGACGCAAACCGGACAATACCAGCAGAAAAATCAGGGAACGAGCGGCAAATCGCCACCCCGAACGGCCGATATATAGCCCCTGAAGCCAATGGAAATGAACGAGAGGTGTCCCCCAGGCCCAACTTAGGGATCGGGCAGGGTTTGTATGATGCTTCGCGTCCCGGAGTTCGACCTCAATGCCGGCTGATTTCAGGCTGTCAGCAAGAAGTCTATTATAGGGATTGGCCATGACGCAGGGATAATGAACAATGTTTCGTGATCTCATGGATTAATCATGAGCCATACTTATCCTGTCTAGAAGTGGAAGATCCTGAAAATTGAGTCAAATAGCCCCTTGGAGCCATGCCTGATGGTGAATCTCGGTTTTATACTGATTATCGATAAAAACGATTGAGACGAGAGGTAGATTGTGACGGTGGCCAGACTTGCAAGGAATACAGTGAGGTCACTTTACGGATCGAGGTATGCTCATCAAGAGCAGGCCGGCTATTTTCGTGAGCTTGGCTCCGTGACTTCAAGTATTGCTGCGATTGAGGCGGGGGCGGAAAATACCGGTTCTTCGGAAAAGCCGATTTTTGTTTTCTCCGCGGGGTGGCGCTCAGGCTCCACCCTGCTTCAAAGACTGTTAATGAGCGGTAACGACACTTTGATCTGGGGTGAGGCATACGATCGTGCCTGTATTATCCAACGACTTACCGAGACTGTATTCGCTCACTCGGAGACTTGGCCGGACAGAGAGTATCTTCGGCAGCCCACCTCTTTGCATAGGCTGTCGAGTAAATGGGTTGCGAATTTGTACCCTCCTCGTGCCGCACTCAAGTTGGGCTATCGGGCGCTCCTGGAAAATATGTTTGTGGTCCCGGCGCGCGAGGTTGGAGCCCGTCGCTGGGGGTTCAAGGAAGTAAGACTGGGTGTCAACGAGGCCGAGTTCCTTCACTGGCTTTTCCCCAATGCCAGATTTCTATTTATCTACCGCAATCCGTTTGACGCCTATCAATCCTATAAAAACTTCCAACCCGCCAAAAACTGGTACGTGCGCTGGCCGGATAAAACGGCATTCACCACGGCCAAGTTTGCAAAACATTGGCGAGAGTTAGCGTCGGATTTCGTAAAAAACGCCTCGAATGTTGATGGTATGCTTGTGAAGTATGAGGATTTGATCGATGGCCGAGTCAATCTCGACGTATTAGCTGACTACTGCGAACTGGACATTGATAAAAGCATTCTGGAAGTGCGTTTGGGCGGGATGAATAAGGCAGGGTGCGGGGTTTCATCCTTGACCGGTATCGAGCGCTTGATTATTAGCCGCTGCACAGCACCTACAGCATGCCAGTTAGGATATTTGGCCGGGTAAAACAATCTGAACGGCTAGTGACAAGGAGCGTTGCTAATGTACCTCAACTGGTCCTCGGGCTTTATCTGTTTCAGGCCATCACCGTTGGTTTTGCGTCCGTGTTGGATGGTTGCTCTTCTTGGACTAACCGGATGCGATTTGGCGCCCGATAATCCCTTCCAGAGGTCCGACCCACAGTTTACGGTGACGCCTCTGGAAACTGTTTTCAATATCGACGATGCAGGTGTCGGCGATCTGAATGGCGATGGCCGTCCAGACCTCTGGACAACCAATCACAGCGCTCACCAGTGGTTGGCGCTGGCGAATCATGACCATGGCTTCCAGGCAGGCGGCATCGACGTTTTAGCACTGCACCAGGAGCCACGTATACCCGGCATCGCGGCGATGGCAGGTGAACCCCAGTGTGCCACGCCGGGCAAACGCCTGTTTGTGGAGGGAGCCCAGATTGTACTCAAGCATAATGACGGCTCCGCACAAGGTGCATTTAGCGGCGAGTTGCATCTGCCTTGGCCCTCCCGTGTTCATAGTCGGGGCAATGCAAAGTGGGAAGCCCTCGCCTGCCCGTCGGATCTCTCATGCACAAAAGGTCATTTCCGGATTGCCCAGGATAGCGAACTTCGGTTAGACACTATCCCGGCCCGAAGTGACGGGTTTCCGATAAACGTAACGATAGATCCCAGCGTTCCTCTTGCTGAAGTGCAGCTTGGCCGACTTTGTGCGGCACCAGGCCAGCATCAATTGGAGTTTGCGCTCAAAGACCGGCACGGGCTGCTCCTCGCGGATTTGAGCGGTAGCTCAGGACTTGATTTATTTATTTCCCGTGGGGGGGCTCGCGGTCGTCTGGAGCAAGTTCATCCTGGCGCCCTTGATGAACTTCGGGTATGGCAAAATGGCCAATACCGCGAAGGGATTTTAGAGACTGAAATAAAGAAGGAGGGATGTCCTGGTCGCCAGGTAGGGGCGGTAGACATCGACCGGGATGGCGACCTCGATATTTATCAGGTATGCGGCCGCAGCGAAGGGATGAATAGCGACAGTCCAAACCGGCTCTACATCCAGATTGAGCGTGGAAAGTTCGAGGAAAGGGGTAAAGACTGGGGCCTGGCACTGGAAGGGGCCGGAACCTTTGCCTGGGTTCCTTCTCCGGATCCTGAAAACGCAGTAAAAATGGTTTGGGCAACGGCTGACTCCATTCGCGTCTTCGAGCTGGAAGCTCAACGATATCGGGAGACCTGGTCTAGCCATTTTGATGGGGATGCTGAAGATCCGCTTCTTGTCGGGGATCTTCAGGGCAAGGGTGACTTTTCTGTGGCGCGAATCTCGAAAAAGGGCAGCACTCTGTTGGAGTTAAGTTCTTCCTCTTACAAACTGATCCCGTTTTCTGAACTTGGCCTGCCCCAGCAAAGTGCTGAGGGTGATCTCGTGGATTTTAATGGCGATGGCAAACTGGATCTCTTTCTGGTCCCCCAAGGCCTTTTTCAAAGGCAGGATGGTAACCAATGGACCAAGAGCAACATTCTTCAGATTGCTGGCCGGGACAATCTTCGTGAAGCGCGAAGCACCTGGTTTGATGCCGATCAGGATGGCGATCTTGACCTCTGGTTGACACTAAAGGACTCGCAACTGGCACCGAGGGTGTTGCGGTGGCCTCTGAAAGTGCTTGGGACGAATTTGGGGGCAGGTTATACCTCATTGAGCGAAGCAATTTTCGGCCCCATGACTTGGCAACTGCACATGTGGCAATCGGTTTTTGTTGAGAATCAGAGTGAGCGCCCGACTCACGCGGAGCTCAAAATACTGGGCCCCCCAGGGAACTCTCAGGGTATTGGGGCCCGTATTACCGGATCTGGCGGCGGGCTCAGTATCAATACACTGGTGGGGCAGACGGATGGGTCACGGCTTTCGCAGACGCTCAACACTGCGTACCTGGGGGTTGCCGACATTAAACAACTCAATACACTTTCGGTGCGTTTTCCGGACGGAACAGTGGTTACTCATCAAAACCCGGACATTAATAACCTACCGGTGTTCCAGCACCCTGATGCAGTAAAGCCAGTGGCGATTCAGAACTAGCTCAAGGGGTGAACCCCGTGTCTCAGGCAACGGGTACTTGCTTTCGACCCACCGCCATGAGCGCTCGGGGGCCGGATGAGAGCGTGAAACATAAAGCAATCAAGACTAGCTGGATTACAAACACCATCACGTGGCTGTTGCGCGCATCCTGGCCCAATAGGGATAAAAGCGGAAAATGAACCAAAGCCAGGCAAACACAAACAATTGTCGGGTAGGTTATAGCCGCGAGAAAATCTCTTACACGCAACGCCGTCCCTGAATAGCAATACGCCAGGGAAGGCAGCTTCAACAACACTCGGGAAACCGAAACAGATATTGCGACGCCTTCAATGCCGAATGGCAAGCCGACGCAGACTGCCAGGACAAAGCAGGGTGACGTTACCAGTGATAATTTGAGTTGTTTGTCAGCGCGACCAATGGGCACTACAGCCCAGCTGCCGGCGACGTTCGTTGTGGCCATCAAAGCGGCAGGGGTCAGAAGTTGAAAAACCGGTACGGCCGCGAGCCACTGATTACCCAATACCAATCGAATTATACTGTCGGCGTGAAGTGCCAGAATTGTAATCGCGGGCATTCCCAGCCAAGCAATACCTCCGATCATTTGCATGTAAAGTTTCTGGAAGGCCTCCGGGTTGTTCTGAAGACGGCTTAAAGCCGGAATCATAACATTTGAAAAGGGCGCATTTATCTGATTAATGGGCAGTAGAAGAAGGCCATAAGCCTTTGAATATAATCCTAAAGCTGAAGCGCCTAACCACCATCCGGTCAAAATGTTGTCAACATTGCGCGCAAAATAGTTAATCACACTAAACCCCGTGAGCATGCTACCAAACTTGAGCATGGGTCTGAGACCTTTAGCTCGCCTGGGCGCGCCGGGAATCCAAGGGCATGCTATCCAAACGCCTAAACAGGTGGCGATAACAATACCCGCAGGCATTGCAACCAGCGCCCAATAACTGCGGGTGAGCACTCCAATAATGATGGCCGCTCCAACCCCGGTGAGCATGGCGGCGATATCAATCAAGGCTAATAATCTGAACTGCATCTGCCTTCTGAGCAAAGCCTGGTGTTGAACTGAAAGCCCTCCAAATATAAAAGTTGCGGCAATGGCAAAAGTTATACCGTGAAGTTGGGGCTCATTATAAAGTCTGGCAATTGCAGGAGCCAGACAGGCTGTCAAAATCATCAGCCCAATGCTGATTGCAACATTGATCCAGAACAGCGCGGATATCTGGGAATGAGTGATCTCCTCCCGTTGTACCGTTGCCATGGACAGGCCGGCATCTTTGAACAGCATGACGAAGCCGGTCACTGCTGTGACCATTGCGACCAGCCCGAAATCTGCCGGACTCAGGTAGCGGGCCAGGACAATCGTAGACACCATCTGCAGGATAAATTTGATTCCCTGGGCTGCGAGTGTAAGCACGCCTCCACGCACAGTTCGACGATTAAGATCACCGATCAGATGATCTATGCTGAAAAGCCTATCGTTAATTGTCGCGTTACCCCCGGTTTTTAATGCCTCACCGATTTGATGGGTATCTGACCCCGTGTCCTGAATGACGGAGGCAAGCGTCCCTGACTTTTTACTCAACATAGATCTCCCGCACCGGGCTCCAGCTGCGACCTTCAAGAGGCCTGGGATCCTGAAATATCGCTCCAGAATGAACGCGCGGATTCAAGGTGTTTAAACAAGCAGTAACGTCTATTCTCCCAGAAATGCTCATGCTGAGAAGGTCGCACGACTGGTCCGAACGGGCCCATACGCTCTCTGAACCCCTGTGTTAATTTTTAATAAGCAGTTTTTGTCGAAGTTCAGGGGCTTTCGGGTAGGCGATCCCATCCCGTTTTCACTGGAAATCGATAGCAACTTGTCAGGTCTCATGACTTGCAGCACAGGTCACAGATGATGACATTGTATTTGGGAAGGGGTGGAGGAAAAGCTGATGAAACGCAAAAGAGTACTTGCCGCGACCGTATTTGCGGTGGCGGCCCTGTTCGCAGGCCCAGGCCAGGCTGCGGAAATGAATTATGTTTTTGGTGATTTTATAAGCGGCGAAGATGGTAAGAGTTTTCCACAAAGCCCGCAGTTTGCGAAGTTGAACGTGAAAACCGACGCGGCTTCGGACAGTTGGACTTTTCGTTTATATGACGTTGACCTCGATATCTTTGGCGAATCTGCTTTTTTCGGGTCGCTGGCAGTGGATGGCATTATCGGGTCGGAAGGTGTTGACGTCACCAGCACGGAATCAAGTTTCGGGCTCAATTCTGTGGGTGTTGACGCAGGCAGCGGGCCAGGAGGAGTGTTTGACTTCCGTTTTGACCTCGATGAGGGGCAGACACGGTTAACAACCGGAAACTATGTGAAATGGACGGCAACGGGCATTTCAAGTGTGTCGTCATACGCAGGGCACATCCAGGGGATTGGCGATAACGGTGAGTTTTCGGCGTGGTATGGGGCCGATCCGTCACCGATTCCGTTGCCTGCGACGGTATGGCTTCTGGGATCCGCTTTGCTCGGGTTTTCCGGATTTAAAAAATTTATCCGGGCCAGGAAAGGAGGCTTAACGCCTGCCTGATGTCGAGGTGCTTCACCAGATCGACGAAGTTATAAGGCAGTCTGGCTCGGTTCATTTCAGGCTGCCTCTTTGAGTATCTTTCCAAAGCACTTGTTTTTCAGAACGCCCAATAAAAACGGGGATCGACGAATGATTGATATCGTTAAACCGGGCAGGACGGCGACTGGCGAGCAGGGGCGTAAAATGGAACCATCGATGCAAGGAATCCCCTGGACGTCGCGATGCGGGCTCAGGTCAGGGGTTTTCGAGAATGCGGCACCGATTACCGCCTTGATAAAGTCGTTGTTGGACCCGGTGATTGTTGCAGGAATCCTTTTTATCCTCGCCTATTTGAACACCGGCGAAGTAACCGGTCTCGTGTTTTGCATGGGTGTGATGGCTCTGCTTTTATCAGGTTACTTCCTCGACGGCAGGCTTATGTTTTTACGCGGACGGGGGTTCATCGAAGATATTTTCTTTTTTTCTTCAGCCTGGGCGCTCCTCGTATTTACTATCGCTGCAATCGGCTACTTTTCAGGATATTACAAGGTGCTGGACGCGGGGCTGTTTGCTCAATGGGCCATCGTGACCCCGGTGATTCTGATAGGTACGCATACACTTCTTTACTGGCAGATTAAGGATGCTGCCAGTACCAAGGCGGCAGGACTGACAACGATTATTGTAGGGTCCAATATGTCTGGACGAGCCCTCGCTAACGAAATAAGCAATCAACCTCTTTCGAAAATACGATTACTGGGATTTTGTGATGATCGTTCTACAATAAGACTCAGCGTGCCTGAATTCGGCGTACTTGCCGATCTCGAAAGTCTCCCGGAGTTTGTCCGTCGAAATAAAGTCGCACGAGTTTATATTACCCTCCCTATGACGTCTCAACCCCGGATCGTCAAATTGTTAGATGCGCTCAAGGATTCGACCGCGTCAATATATTTTGTTCCAGACATGTTTGTGTTCGATTTCATACAAGCGCGCTTTGATGAGGTTGGCGGGGTTCCGGTGATATCGGTTTGCGAGTCGCCTTTCGAGGGTCTTAGCGGTTTGTTAAAGCGTATTTCAGATATCGTTATTTCAGTCCTGATTTTGGCTTTGATATGGCCTTTGCTGATCGGAATAGCGCTGGCGGTCAAGTTAACATCGCCAGGCCCAGTTATATTCACACAAAGACGCTATGGATTGGACGGCAAGGAGATACGCGTGTACAAGTTTCGCAGCATGACCGTGACCGAAGATGGAGCCTGCGTTACTCAAGCCACCCGTGGTGACATGCGTTTCACTCCTATAGGGGGGCTTCTTCGGCGCACGTCCCTGGACGAGTTACCGCAATTTATCAATGTTCTTCAAGGCCGCATGAGCGTCGTCGGGCCTCGCCCTCACGCCAATACCCACAACGAACTTTATCGGAAGCTTATAAAAGGCTACATGGTTCGCCACAAAGTCCGGCCTGGTATTACCGGGCTGGCCCAAGTCAATGGCGCTCGCGGCGAAACCGATACGCTAGAGAAGATGGAGCGGCGGGTCGAATTTGATCTTGCCTATTTGCGAACCTGGTCCCCCTGGCTGGATTTAAAGATCATTTTGCAGACTCTCCTCGTTGCTTTCCGGGACCCTAATTCTTATTGATTGCCTAAATCATCCAGCAGCGTAACCCTAGCCCCAATGGGCCATTGTCGGCCAGGCCGTTTCTGACAAGATAAGTTTAAAGGCAGTCGTCTTCGATGTTTTTCTGATGGCTCATTCTGGCTTCACGCATTGAAGGGAAGAATTGATGAAGAACCTGGGGTTTTACTTAATCGTTCTCACTTTTCTCCCGGTATTCGCTCCGGCCCTGGCAGCTCCAGTGCCCATTCCCATGCTTGAAGGTGAGTCCGGGCAGACTTATCCAAAGTCTGGGAAAACTCTGGATTTGGAAGAAGGATTTCTATCCGAAACAACGGATTACCTGGCAGTAATTACCGATATTCTCATGGCCTCAGATAACAAACTGATGTTGGGGCCCGGTGAGTTGATCGGCCCTTCGGAGGTGGCTGTAAAAGGCACAACGGCAAAGGATGCCGCTGTAAAATTGAGCTCTGTCCCTCTGCCAGGGGGAATTGCTCTGTTCATCACGGGATTGCTTGGGGCGGGGCTTGTCGCACGGAAAAAACTTGTAAGACACAGGCGTAAAGCTATTTCGGCATGACATTTGGCAATATCAATGTTTACTCGGCGGTCTCTCTAGTAAAAGGAATAACCTGGTGATATTTGTAACCGTGGGTACCCAACTGAGTTTCAACAGGCTCGTGCAGATGGTCGATCTTTGGGCGGGCGCAAATCGGCAAGAGCCTGTGTTCATTCAGTCCGGGAAAAGTTCGTTTAAGCCTCTGAACTGCGAATGCGTGCCGTTCACGGAACACGCTGAATGGGAAGACTTGTTTCACAGCGCCAACAAGGTGATCTCCCACGCAGGAATGGGCACGATTCTTAAAGGGTTGGCCCACGCCAAGCCCCTGATCATAACCCCCAGACAGGCGGCTCTTGGAGAGCATCGGAATGATCATCAGCGTGCTACCGCTGCGCGGTTCCGGACGCGTGAAAATATTACTGTGGTAAATGATGCAGAGGAATTGGCGATTGCGTTGTCACGGCCGGTTAAGCCTTTACTCCCGGAGATTCCCGAGGCAAATCCGAACCTGAAGATGCTTCTCGCCGAACTCAACACTTTTATTCAGGTTCGTCAGCAGGCTTGATCCATGTTGGCACACAGCGCTCAAGGAATAACAGCATCGCTTTCAAGGGCAGGCCCGGCTATTTTGCTGGCGCTGGGCATGCTGGCCCTCATGTTGCAGTCGGGCTTGATTGAGGTTTGGATAGAAAGTGACGAATACAGTCACGGCCCTTTGGTGTTAATGGTCCTTGGTTATCTCGTTTATGGAAAGCGTGACAGTTTTCCCGTATGTCAGACACCTCTCGGATGGCCTGTCGTTGCCCTGGCCTTGGTTCCCTTTGCCCTGTTTCTTACAGGTGCAGCGTCTGATATCGGACAGTTTCAGAAGCAGTCTGTCTGGTTGTTTTTAGTCTTGATTGTTTATGCAGCCGGTGGCCGGCCGCTGCTGATCGCGCTGGCCGCGCCGCTGCTAATAGCCTTGATGACAATACCTCTTCCCAACAAGCTCGAAATGGCACTGACCAGTCAGTTGCAACTGATTTCATCCCAGGTGGGCGTCTGGTTTATACGCCAATTCGGGGGGGTTGTGCATCTCCAGGGCAACGTCATCGATATGGGAAGTATTAAGCTATTGGTAGACGAAGCGTGTTCGGGTTTGCGATATCTTTATCCGCTGATGGGGCTTGGTGGCATTGCAGCTTATGTTTTCCAGGGCCCGTTATGGGCGAAATGGGCTCTTTTCCTGGTGACAGTACCGATCACCATTTTTATGAACAGCTTTCGTATCGCAGTGACCGGTCTGTTGGTGGAAAATAACGGAGTGGCGCATACCGAGGGATTTCTTCATTTCTTCGAGGGATGGATCGTGTTTGTTGCTGCACTGATCGCGTTGGCTTTATTTGCACGGTTGCTGTTGGCCCTGCAAAAACAGCCCCGTGATTTCCTCGATTCCTTTTCAGTCGATCCGACAGGGCATCAGAAGCATTCCAGCACCGGCTTAAGCAAGGGACGCATTCCGCGGTACCGATACCGGGCGGTCTTAAGTGTGCTGGTGATTATCCTCTGCGCTGCACTTATCGCACCGGCTTTCTCACTGCGCTCCGAAGTCCAGCCAGAGCGTACTCCCTTGTCCGAGTTCCCGCTTAGGCTTGGTAACTGGGGCGCTCAGCAACATCGCTTGCCACTGCTGGTAGAGGAAGTTGCCGGCGCCACTGATTATTACTATGCCGATTTCACATCAGCAGGGAAGGGCGCGGTAAACCTGTACCTGTCTTATTACAACACGCAGCGCCAGGGCAGGATTCCTCACTCCCCGGTTGTCTGTATGCCGGGAGACGGCTGGACAATTGCCAGTCTTAAAACCGCCAGTATCGAGACGGGTGTAGATCGGCCATTCGCTGTAAACCGATTGGTTATAACAAAGGGAGACAGAACCTTGCTCGCCTATTACTGGTTGAAGCAGGGCGACAGGAGCTTCCGCCAGGACACATTGGCACGCCTTGATCTAGTACGTTCATCGATTCTGGATAATCGAACGGATGGCGGCCTGATAAGACTCGTGGCAGAGCTGGTTCCCGGGGAAACCCTGGCCGAGCTTGACGAGAGACTCATTGGCTTTACGAGCGAGCTCGCACCGATTCTCGCCAGTTTTATTCCGGATTAGGCATCAACGGCGATGAAAGGTTTAACACAACCAGCCAGCAGAATAACTTTTCTTAGACCTGGAACCACTTTCAACTCAAGGACGTCGCCATGAGGAAAATCCCTGGAAAACCGACCTCCGGAGCGGTGCCCGGATTATTGATTGTCTGGTTGCTTTTTTTTTCACTCCCGCTGGTCGGCTGCACCCCTCCAACTGAGCAGGCGGAAAGATATTATCAAAACGGCATGGCCTTGCTGCTGGAAAAAAAGCCTGCCAAGGCAACCCTTGAATTCCAGAACAGTTTGCAGATCGTGGATTCGATGCCAATGGCCACTTATGGCTTGGCCCTTGCTGCCGAACAGCAGGAAGATTGGAGAAAAATGTTCCGGTTATTGAACGAATTTCTCGAGGCGGAGCCGGGCCACTGGAAAGCGCAGCTCAAGCGCGGCCAACTTCTGTTGGCAGGCAGTGATATAGATGCTGCGTTTGAGGCAAGTAACATCACACTTCATCTGGCGCCCGAGGAGGCAGAAGTGTTGGCATTTCGGGCCGCCGTGTTTTTCAAGCTCGGCAAGCCTGATGAAGCAGAGGGATTTGCGTTAGCTGCTCTTGCCTTGGCCCCGGGGAATGTCGAAGCATCCACCATTATGGCCAACGAGCTTGTTGCCGTGGGACAATTCCGGGAAGCTATTGCTTACCTTGACCAAGCTCTTCAATACGCGCCCGAGCACATTGGACTATC
>JAGXLV010000011.1 GCA_018334495.1 Oleiphilaceae bacterium | reverse complement strand
GACAATCGCTGGCGCAGTGGCGCCAAAGGAATACCGGGACGCAGCAACAGCCGAAGCGAACCGGCCACCATCTGCCGTTGAATGTTCCGCGGGAACTTGAACAACCGGTCCCGCCACAGAGCCAAAGCCAATAAAGCCGGTAAATCTTTCAGTCAGGCCCTCGACAAGGGCCGGCCCCAGGCAGGGCCGAGTAACCGATATTCGGCTGTTTATCTCTTCTTATTGTCGATGGCGTTGTACGCCAGGGCGGGATCAGCGCTCCCGCGTTGACGTTGATTTTCTTCTTCACATTTTTTGGTATTGCCTCCGCAAATATCGCAGGCCTGATCCATTCCCAGGGCGCCAATACCTCCACAAGTGCCACTGATGGGCTTGCGGCCCAGAATTACGCCAATTGACATGGCCAACAGAAGAAATCCAACAATCAACAGAACCAACACAAAGGTGCCCATAGGCCCTCCTCAATCAACAATATAAGACGAAAACGCCGGGGTGTAATGTGTCTCGAAGCCGGATTCGCCGCGAACAATAAAATAAACCGCCAGATTTTCCCGGGTCGCCAGCGCCATGGCTTTATCATAGCCCACTACATTAAGCGCGGTGCTCAGCCCGTCCGCCATCATGGCCGACTCTGCGATAACCGACACGGAGGCCAGGTTGTGCTCAATCGGCTGCCCTGTGGCGGGATCGATGGTATGGGAATACCGCTGTCCGTCGGATTCATAGTAATTGCGATAATCTCCTGACGTGGCGACCGATTTATTTTCCAGAACCACCACTCGATTAACCCGCCGTTCCTCCGACACCGGCTCTTCGATGGCCAGCCGCCAGGGCTGATCTTCCGGTTTGCGACCCTGGGCGCGAACCTCACCACCAATCTCCACCAGAAAAGCCTCTACACCTTCATCAGCCAGATACTCGGCAACCGCATCCACCCCATAACCCTTCGCAATCGCTGACAGATCCAGGTACTGACGTCCGGAAGCGCGCACAGCCGGCGGCTCTTCCCTCAGCTTTATTGTCTCATAGCCTGTGTTATCGAGCACAGAGGCGAGATCTTCAGGGTCCGGAACCTGCTCGGGCTGACCGAGGGGGCCAAATCCCCACAAGTTCACCACCGGGCCCAGTGTTATGTCTAAAGCTCCGTCAGTCAGACTGGAAATGGCAAGAGAAGTGGAAAAAACCTCGTAAAGCGGCTCCGATATCGCAAACCACTCACTCTGGTCCGGCGCATTATTAAATTGCGACAGCTCAGAGTCTTTGCGCCAGGTGGACATGGCGCTGTCGACCTCCTCCAGAACGTCGGTGATACCATCGGCCAGAAACTCCAGCCTGTCCTGATCGTCCCGCATCACAACACTGACGGCGTAACCTGTGCCGAACACCGGCCCGGAAATCTCCCAGACTTCTTCGTCGGACTGGAAGGAACAACCCGCCAAGGCTGCAATGACCAGGGCCAAAGCAACCAGAGCGGGTCCTATCCTGCGTGCTGTCATTAGTGCGCCTTAACCCCCAAAGTCATCCAGCATGATGTTTTCGTCTTCCACACCCAAATCTTTCAGCATCTTTATGCAGGACGCGTTCATGATCGGCGGTCCACACATATAGAACTCGCAGTCCTCGGGCGCCGGGTGATCCTTGAGGTACTTCTCGAACAACACATTGTGGATGAAACCGGTCGGTCCCTCCCAGTTGTCATTGGGCTGGGGATCGGACAGGGCCACATGCCATTCGAAATTGTCGTTTTCCTCGGCCAGAGTGTCAAAGTCCTCAACGTAGAACATCTCGCGCACGCTCCGAGCGCCATACCAGAAGCTGATCTTTCGTCTGGACCTCAAGCGCTTAAGCTGGTCGAAAATGTGTGAGCGCATTGGCGCCATACCTGCGCCACCGCCGACGAAAACCATTTCGGCGTCTGTCTTTTTGGCAAAGAATTCACCGAAAGGACCAAAGACGGTCAGCTTGTCGCCCGGTTTGAGATTGAAAACAAAGGTCGACATCAGTCCGGGCGGGTAATCCGTGCCTGGAGGCGGCGTGGCGATGCGGATGTTGAACTTCAACACGCCTTTCTCTTCCGGATAGTTCGCCATGGAGTAAGCCCGGATGACTTCCTCTTTGTTGACAGCCTTGTACCGCCAAATATCATGCTTGTCCCAGTCTTCACGGAACTCCTCCTCGACATCGAAATTCTTGAAATCAATATCGTAGGGAGGACACTCCAGTTGCACGTAACCGCCGGCGCGGAAATTCACTTCCTCGCCTTCCGGCAGTTTTAACACCAGTTCCTTGATGAAGGTCGCAACGTTGTGGTTGGACACCACCTCGCACTCCCACTTCTTGACCCCGAAGAACTCTTCCGGAACCTCCACCTTCATGTTCTGCTTGACCGGAACCTGGCAGGACAGGCGCCAGCCTTCCTTTTCTTCCCGGTTGGTGAAATGGGTTTTCTCGGTCGGCACCATGGCGCCGCCTCCCTCCAACACCTTGCACTTGCACTGGGCACAGGTGCCGCCGCCGCCACAGGCGGATGACAGGAAGATACCGTTGCTTGCCAGGGTACCGAGCAATTTGCCGCCGGCTTCGGTGGTCAGGGAGTGTTCCGGGTCGTCATTGATTTCAATCGTCACATCACCGGTACTGACCAGTCTGGAACGTGCGGCCAGGATGATCGCCACCAGCGCCAGGACAATAACGGTGAACATGACCACGCCAAGGATAATTTCAATATTCATGGTCTCGCCTCTTCGTTAAACCAGAAAAACGGGTTCACTTATAGTGAGATGCCGGAAAACGACATAAACCCGAGCGACATAAGGCCAACGGTGATGAAGGTGATACCCAGGCCACGCAGGCCTTCAGGCACATCACTGTACTTGAGCTTCTCACGAATGCCCGCCAGCGCCAGAATTGCCAGGGCCCAGCCAACACCGGCGCCAAAGCCATAAACCACACTCTCCCCAAAGGTGTAGTCGCGCTCCACCATAAACAGTGAGGCGCCAAGGATCGCGCAGTTCACCGTGATCAAGGGCAGGAACACGCCCAGCGCGGCATAGAGCGCAGGGATATACTTGTCCAGCACCATTTCCATGATCTGCACAAGCGCCGCGATAACTCCTATATACGTCAGCAAACCCAGAAAGCTCAAGTCAACGTTCGGCAAACCCGCCCATTCCAGCGCACCGTCCCGGAGAATCTGGTTGAAAATCAGATTATTGACCGGAACGGTTACCGTCAAGACAACAATAACGGCAATACCCAGACCAAAAGCGGCTTCAACCTTCTTGGAAATCGCCAGAAAAGTGCACATGCCCAGGAAGAACGCCAGCGCCATGTTCTCAACAAAGATCGCCTTGATGATCAGGCTGATGTAATGCTCCATCAGAAGGCCTCCTTGACTTTATGGCGAGACATTTTGAAGTCCGGCGCTTCCACCTGTTCCGGCTTCCAGGCTCTCAGGCCCCAAATCAGCAGGCCGATGATGAAAAACGCACTGGGTGGCAGTAGCAGCAGGCCATTGGGGTTGTACCAACCGCCATCGTTGACCAACGGCATGATGGTTGTGCCCATAAGTGAGCCCGAACCCAGAAGTTCCCGGAAGAACGCCACGATAATCAACAATATTGAATAGCCCATGCCATTGCCAACACCGTCCAGGAAACTCATCCAGGGGGTGTTCTGCATGGCGAAGCCTTCAGCGCGACCCATTACGATGCAGTTGGTAATAATCAATCCCACAAAGACCGACAACTGCTTGCTGATTTCATAGGCGTAGGCTTTGAGCACCTGATCCACAACGATAACCAGCGACGCTATAATGGTCATCTGCACGATGATCCGGATGCTGTTGGGTATTTGCGTGCGCACCAGGGACACCGCCAGATTGGAAAATGCGGTAACCGCAATAACCGACGCGCACATGACCAGGGTTACGGTCATGCTGGTGGTTACTGCCAGGGCCGAACAGATACCGAGAATCTGCAAGGCAATCGGATTGTTGTTAAAAACCGGTTCGAAGAGAACCTGCTTGGCTGAAGCGTCTGCCATGATCAGACCTCCCCTTCTCTAAGTTTATTCAGATAAGGCGCAAAACCCCGATCGCCCATCCAGTAGTTGACCAGATTCTCCACACCGCGGCTGGTCAGCGTGGCGCCGGACAGCGCATCGATCTTGTGCTCGCGGTCCTGGGCGTCAGATCCAACACCGCCTTTCACCAGGCGAATCTGAGGCTCGTCCTGTCCTTCTTCGTACAACTCTTTGCCTTGCCACTGGGATTTCCAGCGAGCATTGTCGACCTCGCCCCCCAGGCCCGGTGTTTCTGCGTGGTCATAGAAGCCTATGCCTTCGATGGTATTGGCGTCGCCCTCCAGGGAAACGAAGCCGTAAAGAGTGGACCAAAGGCCATAGCCGTGGATCGGCAATACCACGCGCCTGACATCGTCATTGTCCCGCAAGACGTACACCTTGGCGATGTTCGCACGGCGCTTGATGCCCGCCGGATCCTCAGACGGCTTGAGGTTGATGGATATCTCGGGGTTGGCCGCCGCTCGATACTGGTCGTACTTCATAATGTCGGACACCCCAACCCTTTCCGGATCGACGTATTCGCCAGTATCCAGGTCCACAAGCCGGATCTCGAATTCCTGAAAACGCTCCTCGATTTCTTCCGCCCCCATGCCGGATTCCAGCATGCCGGCGGCGGAAAGGATATTACTCTTGATGTCCAGGCTCTGGTTGGTGATCTGGGCCGGGCGCAACATAACCGCAGCCGCCGAGACAACGACCGAACAAACAATGCACAGCGCCAGCGCGACCCCGAGTGTTCTGGAAACTGTTTCCTTTTTCTTAGCCACGGGCAAGCCTCCGCTTTATATTGGCCTGGACCACATAATGGTCCATCAGGGGAGCAAAGAGATTGGCAAACAGAATGGCCAGCATGACCCCTTCCGGGAAAGCCGGGTTAATGACCCGAATCAATACCGTCATCAAGCCGATCAAAATGCCAAAACACCACTTACCGGTATTGGTCATTGCCGAAGACACAGGGTCCGTAGCCATGAACATCATCGCAAAGGCAAACCCGCCAATGACCAGATGCCAATGGGGCGGCACGTTAAACATGGGGTTGGTCTCGGACCCCACTATGTTGAGCAGTAGCGACGTCGCGATCATGCCAATCAGAACACCGCCGACAATGCGGTAAGAGGCGATTTTCATGAACAGAAGAACGACGCCGCCAATCAGTATGGCAAGGGTGGACGTTTCCCCTATAGAGCCCTGAATGGTGCCCATGAAGGCGGACATCCAGCCAATCTGAGCTTCGAGCGCCTCGACACCGCCCGACGCGGCCCAGCTCAGGGACGTCGCACCGCTGAAACCGTCGACCGCGGTCCAGACCGTATCACCGGATATCTGAGCGGGGTAAGCGAAGTAAAGAAAGGCGCGGCCCGTCAATGCCGGATTCAGGAAGTTCTTGCCAGTGCCGCCGAAAACTTCCTTGCCGATCACGATACCGAAGGTGATACCCAGCGCGACTTGCCAGAGCGGCAGGTCGGGTGGGCAGATCAGAGCGAAAAGTATCGAGGTGACGAAGAAACCCTCGTTGACTTCGTGGCGGCGAACCGTAGCAAACAACACTTCCCAGAAACCGCCGACGACAAAGGTCACGAAATAAATGGGCACGAAATACGCCAGCCCATAGAACATGTTGTCCCAGATGCTACCCGGGTCATTGCCCGCGAAGGCCGAAATAAAGGCGGTCCGGAGCCCCCCGTCGGCCATGAGCGCATCGGGGTTTGCAGCCAGAAAACTGTTGGCCTGAAACCCGATGTTCCACATACCGAAGAACATGGCGGGGAAGGTAAGCAACCAGACGGTGATCATAATCCGCTTGAGGTCGATACCGTCTCGCACATGTGAAGTCGTGGAAGTCACTTTGCCGGGTGTATAAAAAATTGTGTCGACGGCTTCGAAGAGCGCATACCAGCGCTCGTACTTGCCACCTTTCTCGAAATGATGCTCGATTCCGTCGAGAAACTGTCGAATAGCCATGGTTAGCCCTCGATCTCGATGCGGGTCAGGTTCTCTCGGAGAATCGGACCGTATTCGTATTTACCCGGGCACACGAAGGTGCACAGAGCCAGGTCTTCTTCATCCAGTTCCAGCGCACCAAGTTTCTGGGACACTTCGATGTCGCCTACAATCAGTGAGCGGAGCAACTGGGTGGGCAGAATATCCAGGGGCATGATATTTTCATAGGCGCCCACAGGCACCATCGCCCTCTCACTGCCGTTAGTGGTTGTCGTCAGGTCAAAGAGCCGGTTCTTGAGCAACTTTGACACATAGATATTCAAGGTGGAAAAGCGCCGGGGGCCCGGTGACAGCCATCCCAGAAATTCACGCTTGTGGCCTTCCTCCAGCACAGACACCTGATTGGCATAGCGTCCGAGGTACATACAGGGACCATCAGCACGACGACCGCCAAAAACCGAGCCGGAGATGATTCGGACATCGCAGCCTGTCGCAACTTCGTCTGCCAGCAACTCTTCCAGATTGGCACCGACGCGCGTACGGATCAATCGGGGGTTCAGCGCTTTCGGCCCGCCGATGGCGACGATACGGTTAACAGGCAGCTCCCCCGTGCGGAACAGCAAGGCAATATCGATGACGTCCTGGTAACCGATACTCCAGACGATTTTATCGCCCCCAACCGGATCGAGGTAATGTATGTGCGTCCCCACATTGCCGGCAGGATGAACGCCGTCAAATAGTTGCACTTCCACAAGATCGGACTGGGGCACGGGTACCCCGGCACCGGGTTTGCCGCAGACAAAAACCTTGCCGGTGGTCAGTTTGCTCAGAATCCGCAGGCCCTGCTCGAAGGCCGGGCCGTTCTCACCGATGATCACGGTCGGGTCGGCGGCAAGCGGGTTGGTATCCATGACCGAGACAAAAATCGAATGAGGGGCGGTATCGATTTCAGGCACTTTGCTGTAAGGGCGGGTCCGAAAACTGGTCCAGAGCCCGGATTCCAGCAGGTTATCCACCACCTGCTGGCGTTCAAGACCGTCCAGGTCACTCTCATTATAACGCGCGAAGGTTTCAGCTTCGTCACCATCGATTTCAATAACGACCGACTGAAATACGCGGCGCTCACCCCGATTAATTTCCTTTACGACACCCGCGGCAGGTGATGTGTAACGGACGCCTTCGGTCTTCTTATCCGTATACAGCAGCGACCCGCGCTTGACGCGGTCTCCTTCCTTCACAGCCATGGTCGGTTTCATGCCGTTATAGTCAAATCCGATCAGTGCCGCATGGCGAACGGATTTTCCCTCTGTGATGGTTTGCTCAGGAGCGCCGCTGATGGGAAGATTCAGGCCTTTTTTGATCTTGATCATTCGCCTCATCCAATCAACAGAATTTACGATGGTTGTTCACGCCCGTCCCAACGCGGACACACCGTCTGTGGCGCTGGGGCCCGGTGTGCGGAGGTAAGGCCTTCAGGAAGCGCCACCGATTCTGTGGCTTGGAGGCCTAAAACAAGAAAGCAAAATGAAGGAACAAGACGTACCGGAAATCGAGCCAATTATAGAGGTTGAGGATCCCCATTTCCACCAGAACTCCCAGAGACTTGCAGGTTGGGTGCAGATATTGAGAGCAAACCCCGCCGTTCAGCAGAAAAGCGGGGTTTTATTTACGCGTTTCGGTCTGACCCAAGGGTCATTCCGTCGCGTGTTCGAGCCGCTCGCGCTTGGGGAAAACCGGATAACTGACTCCGGCCATTTGATTCACTACACGGATAACCTGGGCGCTGTAGCCCGCTTCATTGTCATACCAGACATAAAGAATGAGCCGGTGGCCGGCAGCAATTGTCGCCTGGGCATCGACAATTCCGGCATGACGGGAGCCCACAAAGTCCGTTGAAACCACCTCAGGCGAGCTGACGAAATCGATCTGTTTCTGCAACTCGGAGTGCAGAGCCATATCACGCAAGTAGTCATTGACGCCTGCCACCGACACCTCACTTTCAAGATTGAGATTCAGGATGGCCATGGAAACGTTCGGCGTGGGTACACGAATGGCGTTACCCGTGAGCTTGCCTTTCAGATCAGGCAATGCCTTGGCCACCGCCTTGGCGGCACCGGTTTCGGTGATAACCATGTTAAGGGCCGCGCTGCGGCCACGACGACTACCCTTGTGATAGTTGTCAATCAGGTTCTGGTCATTGGTGAAGGAATGCACGGTCTCGACATGACCGTCGACAATGCCGTATTCATCCTGGATGGCCTTCAACACCGGTGTGATGGCATTGGTGGTGCAGGATGCCGCCGACAGAATCCGGTCATCGTCGGTGATCGAGCCGTTGTTGATGCCATAAACGATATTCTTGATATTACCCTTACCCGGGGCCGTCAACAGAACCCGGCTCACACCTTTGGATTTCAGGTGCCGGCCCAGGCCGTCCTCATCCCGCCAAATGCCGGTGTTATCGATCACCATGGCGTTGTTGATGCCGTAATCGTTGTAGTTCAGCGTGTCCGGCCCGTCGGAGTAGATGACCTTGATGTAATTGCCGTTGGCAATGATCGCCGAGCCCGCCTCATCAATGCTGATGGTGCCATTAAAGGACCCGTGTACGGAATCGCGGCGAAGCAGGCTGGCGCGTTTAACCAGATCGTTTTCAGCCCCACCCTTGCGCACCACAATAGCCCTCAGACGAAGATTGTTACCGCCGCCGGCCTTTTCAATAAGGATTCTGGCCAGCAGACGACCAATGCGACCAAAACCATAAAGCACCACATCTTTGGTGTTTTTAAGAGCGTTTTCCTCAGACTGCGCACTGTGCTGCCCGACCACTTCACCGATTTCACGGCGCAGAAACGCCTCGATCGGCTCGGAACCCTCTTGCCGGTGGTACCTGGCCGCGAGTTTGCCCACATCTATGTGGGCAGAACCGAGTTCGAGCTGGTCCATACACTGCAGCATAGGGAAGGTATCCCGCACCGAGAGTTCGCTGTCTTCGATTTGCCGCACATAGCGGTGAGCCTTGAGAATACCGACCACGGATTGGTTGATCAGGGCACGGCCGTAAATGGACGTGACCACGTTATTCTTGCGATAAAGCCGGCCGATCACCGGAATCATGGCTTCCGCGATCGACTCGCGTTCGGTCCAATCTGACAGGTACTCGCCCATCTGCTTCTGACTCACGCTAAACCTCTCATGTCACTGTTAAAATAGAGACAACAGTATCTATTTTAATCAAGTCAACCGCAACGCCCCGAGCATTTTCGGGCTGACTGCCGGTTAAGTGCCATGACAGGGTCATTCTGGCCCGTTAGAATGGCGAGCCATCTACTGTTTATGCCCACGCGGGCAGGAGTTTCGCGCTACCCATGAGTCAAGGCACCTCTGAAAAACAGGCCGAGCAACACAGCGCCTCCCGGCCCCGGTCAACTCTGGTCGCGCCTGAATTTCCGGTCAAAGCCGGCGATCACCAGATCTGGAGCAGCCTTTACGGCAGCAGCGAAGCGCTCGCCATCTGCGAGACTGCCCGTGCTCACCGGGGCTTGACCCTGGTGGTTGCCCGCAGCACGGACGAGGCCAATCGCCTGGAACAGGCCATGAGATTCTATCTCGACCTGTCCGCCGATGAAGACCAGCCAGCGGTAACCGAAGACGGCCTGGAAGTATTGTCACTGCCGGACTGGGAAACCCTGCCCTACGATCTTTTTTCCCCGCATCAGGACATCAGTTCCCGGCGCATCCGTACCCTGCACCGGCTGCCCGGGACCGACCATGGTGTGCTGGTCGTGCCGGCCCGCACCCTGATGCACCGGCTGCCGCCCGTCAGTTACCTTCAGGGCAACACACTTTTGCTGGAAGTGGGCCAGTCGCTGCAGATCGACACCTGGCGCCAGCAGCTTGAGGCCGCCGGCTACCGCCATACCGAAAACGTTTATGAGCACGGCGAATACGCAGTCAGGGGCGCCATTCTGGACATTTACCCCATGGGCGCAACCCTGCCCTACCGGATCGATCTGTTCGACAACGAGATCGAGACACTGCGCACCTTCGACCCGGAAACCCAGCGCTCCATCGAGCGCATCGAACGCATCGAGTTGTTGCCGGCCAATGAGTTCCCCTGGCACAAGGAGGCTCGGTCGGCTTTCCGGGGGCGCTGG
The DNA here is from genome assembly GCA_018334495.1 of Oleiphilaceae bacterium. Taxonomy (GTDB): domain Bacteria; phylum Pseudomonadota; class Gammaproteobacteria; order Pseudomonadales; family Oleiphilaceae; genus Marinobacter. Next base: position 44,134 of record JAGXLV010000011.1, on the reverse strand, counting down.
CATGAACAATTCCCCCGCGCCGACAAGGCCGCGCCTGTTTTCCAGGACGTCACCCAGGGCATTACGCCGCCGGGCGTGGAGTATTATCTGCCGCTGTTCTTCGATGCCACCGCCACGCTGTTCGACTACCTGCCGCGGGCCACCCGAGTCTTTACCGCCGCCGGTATTGAAGAGTCCGTGGATCAGTTCCAGGCCGATGTACAGCACCGTTATGAAGAACGCCGACACGACCGCATGCGGCCGATTCTGGAACCCTCACAGCTGTTTCTGCCAAAAGAAGAGCTGTTCGGGCACTTCAAGATCTTTGCCCGCGTCACGCCCCGGGCCGAACCCCTGGAAACTCCGGCCAGCCGTGAAATCCACTGCCCGGCGGCGCCCTTGCCCAATGTGGCCATGGACGGCCGCTCCGGCGATCCGGCCCGGCGCCTGCGGGAGTTCCTTGATGCCTTCGATGGCCGGGTCCTCATCTGTGCCGAGTCCTCCGGTCGCCGTGAAGCGCTCATTGAAAGCCTCAGGGACAATCATCTGCAGGTGGAGACGACCGACAGCTGGCAAGAGCATCTACAACAGACCGGCAAGCGCCTGACCATTACCGTGGCGCCACTGGAGGAAGGCCTGTTGCTGCCCGCCTCGGGCATTGCCCTGATCACCGAAACCGGCCTGTACGGTCAACGGGTACTGCAGCGCCGGCGCCGGGCCAAACCAACAGAGACCAACGATGCCGGTTACCGGGACTTGTCCGAACTCAAACTGGGCGCCCCGGTCGTTCACATCGATCACGGCGTAGGCCGCTACCAGGGCCTGGAAACCATCACCCTGGAAGGCGAAGCCACGGAATTCCTGAAGCTCGAGTACGCCGGCAGCTCCAAACTCTATGTGCCGGTGTCGAGCCTGCATCTGATTTCACGCTACACCGGCAGCGATACCGAGCATGCCCCCCTGCACAAGCTGGGTACCGAGCGCTGGAGCCAGGCCAAGCAAAAAGCCCTGGAAAAAATCCGTGACACCGCCGCCGAATTGCTGGACGTTTATGCCCGGCGGGAGGCCCGCAAGGGGTTCGCCTTTACCGATCCGGAAGAGGACTACCGGGCCTTTGCGGCCGGTTTCCCGTTTGAGGAAACCCCGGACCAGCAGGCGGCCATTGAAGCGGTCATGTCTGACATGACCGGCGAGCGGCCCATGGACCGGCTGGTCTGTGGCGACGTTGGCTTTGGCAAAACCGAAGTGGCCATGCGCGCCGCCTTCACCGCGAGTTACTCCGGCAAGCAGGTGGCGGTGCTGGTACCGACCACCCTGCTGGCTCAACAACATTACGAATCTTTCCGGGACCGCTTCTCGGACACCCCGGTCAACATTGAAATCCTGAGCCGGTTCCGCAGCTCCGCACAGACCACCAGGGCCCTGCAAAACATCGCCGAAGGCAAGGCCGACATTGTCATCGGCACCCACAAACTGATCCAGGGCGACGTCAAGTTCAAGAACCTGGGCCTGGTGATTATCGATGAAGAGCACCGCTTTGGCGTTCAGCAAAAAGAGAAGTTCAAGGCCCTGCGGGCGGAGGTGGATCTTCTGGCCCTGACGGCTACTCCCATCCCGCGCACACTGAACATGGCCATGGGTCATCTCCGGGACCTGTCCATCATCGCCACCCCGCCGGCCCGCCGTCTGTCGGTCAAGACCTTCGTGCGCGAGCGTAACGAGGCCATGGTCAAAGAAGCACTCCTGCGGGAAGTCCTCCGGGGTGGTCAGGTCTACGTGCTGCATAACGAGGTCAGCACCATTGAAAAGACCGCCGAGGACCTGCGCCGGCTGATTCCCGAAGCCCGGGTGGGGGTCGCGCACGGGCAAATGCGCGAGCGTGAACTGGAACAGATCATGTCGGATTTCTATCACAAGCGCTTCAACGTACTGGTGTGCACCACCATCATAGAAACCGGTATCGACATTCCCAGCGCCAACACCATCGTCATCGAGCGCGCCGACAAGTTCGGCCTGGCCCAGCTGCACCAGCTCCGCGGCCGGGTCGGCCGGTCTCACCACCAGGCCTATGCCTATCTTCTGACACCGCCGCCGAAATCCCTGAGCAGTGATGCCCGCAAACGCCTTGAGGCCATTGCCGAGGCTCAGGACCTGGGCGCGGGCTTTATGCTGGCCACCCACGACCTCGAAATCCGGGGCGCCGGCGAACTGCTCGGCGAGGAACAGAGCGGGCAGATCGAGAGCATCGGTTTCAGTCTTTACATGCAACTGCTGGACGAAGCGGTGACGGCCATCCGCGATGGCCGAACGCCAAACGCAGAATTGCCCCTGAGCCATGGCACCGAAATGAATCTTCGTATTCCGGCCCTGATTCCGGACGATTACCTGCCCGATGTTCACAATCGGCTCATGCTGTATAAACGCATTGCCAGCGTGAGTTCCAAGGCAGAATTAAAAGAACTTCAGGTGGAAATGATTGACCGCTTCGGGCTCTTGCCGGAACCTGCCAGAAACCTGATGCACCAGTCCGAGCTCAGACTGAAAGCGGAAGCTTTGGGTGTCACGAAAGTGGATGCCGGCAAAGAGTGGGCCAGGCTGGAGTTTGGCAGTTCAACGCCCGTGGACCCGCTGGTCCTGGTCAAGAAAGTCCAGCAAGCGCCTGACCAGTTCCGGCTGGAAGGCGCCAACAGTTTCAAGTTCCGGCTGAAGGATGTATCCACCAGTGGTAAACTCGACGCCGTTGCAGTCATGCTGGAGCAATTGGCGCCGGCCTGACCTCTGCACACAAGACCGGCCGCAGGCGGTTCCAGCCCACCACTGAGAGAGCTGAAATCGCTGGCCTAACTGGAGATAACCACTTGCGATTGATTGGTTTTTTACGTTCACGCCCGCTTGCGCTCAACAGTGCCATTGTGGCGACAGCGATGCTGATAGCCCTGCCGGTCTCGGCGCAACAGGATAATCTGTACCGGGCCGAAATTGTTCTGGTTGAGCGCATCATTGCGCCGGACAAGGTTGAGGAAAAGATGGCCAACCGCCATCCCGACCCTGTTCCGAAACTGGAAGAACAACTCTGGGTTGTGTCTGAGGACGGCGCACGGGAAACCACTCTGGATCTGCTGCCCCGGGACAAGATGAATCTGGCTTCGGCCGCAAAACGACTCGAACAGAGCGGCAATTACCGTGTTCTGATGACGGCCGCCTGGCAGCAGTCTTATCCGCCCGATTATGAGGGTAGCCGACTGCAGGTGGCCGCCGGCGACTGGTTGCCGGAAGCCGGCCAGCGAGCGGTGGAAGGGTATATAAAGATCGACCGGGTACGTTTTCTGCACGTCAACGCTACTCTGAACCACTGGCAGCCGGGCTCTGTTGAACCGGACGCTCAAATGGCCCTGATTCCGGAGCCGGTGAACGACGAGGTCGACGCGGATGCTGACGGAACCGGGGAAAACGTCACGGCGGACTCCGCGGCTGATCTCGCCCAAACCTCCGGGGCTCTCGAAGGTCGAGAGCCACTTGAGCTGATCACCTGGATCCGGGAAACCCGCCGGATGCGCAGTGAGGAAATCCATTTCATGGACTCCCCCACCATTGGCGTTCTGATTTACTTCGAGCCTATTGAGGCTGAGGCGGCTCCAGAGTCTTGACCACGCGCTGAAGAATCGCCTTGACTCCGGACAGGCCCTCATCGAGGGCCGCCTGTATGTCGGTCATGGTAATGATCTGCTCTGACTTACCCGCGGCCCAGTTGACGACCAGCCCCAGGCAGGCATAATCCAGCCCCATTTCGGCCGCCAGTGCGGCTTCCGGCATGCCGGTCATGCCCACGATATCGCAGCCGTCCCGCTCCAGACGCCGAATCTCGGCTGCCGTTTCCAGACGCGGCCCCTGGGTCGCGCCGTAGACTCCCCTGCCCGAATGACTCAGAGCCAGTTCCCTTGCCGCCGCGCTCAACTGCCGACGGACGCGTTCATGGTAGGGAAAGGTAAAATCGATGTGCTTGACTTCATCGAGCTCGCCTTCGGAGAATGTGTGGTGACGGCCCCAGGTATAGTCGATCAGTTGGTCGGGAACAACCAGGTGCGCTGGCCCCATGTCAGGATGAATACCGCCTACCGCATTCACGCCCACCAGTGTCCTGACGCCCACGTTGTGCATGGCCCAGACATTGGCGCGGTAATTAATCTGGTGAGGTGGAATACGGTGCGGGTAGCCATGACGGGCCAGAAACACCACTGGCTGACCGTCAAGATGACCGAACACCAAGGGTCCTGACGGAATACCCCAGGGTGTACGGAAGGTTTGCTCGCCGGAAATCACCAGCCCGGAAAGTTCGGTCAGCCCTGTGCCGCCGATAATGCCAACCGGTGCCTGTTCGTTGCTCATGGTGCGTCATCTCCATTCTGTTCGGCAAGATCGGGGCCCGCTGTATGCCTGGGATCGTGATTTCGGGTCTTCCCGGTTTTCTCGGCCTTTCGGGTCTTCCCGGTTTTTCGGGCCGGACCCCGGCGTCTTTCGTGATCAGGCTCCGGTTCCGGCTCGGAGTCCGATTTCGGTGGCTCCCGCTCGGGCTCGGATTCCTGCTCGCCCGCCAGGCGAAGCTGCTCCGGAATATGCAAGGTTCGTGTCGGGAAGGCGACTTCAGCCCCGTGACCCTCGATCACATCGCTGATCTTCAGCAGCACTTCCTGCTTGATCTCATGGAACTTCACCCATTCTTTGGTCCGGGTAAAGGTATAGACCATGATGTCCAGCGAGGACGCACTGAACGCCAGGAAATTCACAATAAGGGTCTGGGACTGGTCGATTTCTTCGTGTTTTTCCAGCATGGCTTTGATGTCGGCCACGATCGTGCCCATCTGGCTTACATCGGCGTAGCGTATGCCGATGGTTTCGGAGATCCGGCGGTTGGTCATGCGGGAGGGGTTTTCCACCGAGATGGTGGTAAACACGGCATTGGGCACATACAGCGGACGTTTGTCGAAGGTGCGGATGGTGGTCAGGCGCCAGCCGATCTTCTCGACAATGCCTTCAATGTTCCGGTCCGGGGACCGAACCCAGTCCCCCACCTTGAAAGGCCGGTCCATATGAACAATAAAACCGCCGAAAAAGTTGGCCAGCAAATCCTTGGCGGCGAAACCCACGGCAATACCGCCGACGCCGCCAAAGGCCAGCACACCGGATATGCTGTAGCCGAGTGTTTGCATCACGATCAGAGTCGCGGTAATGACCACCACCACCCGCAGCAACTTGCTGATGGCCGTAACCGTGGTGTAATCGAGAGGGTTTTCCAGCTTAACCGGGGACGACAATATGTATTCACCCTGTTTGATCAGATTCATCAGGGTCCAGACCAGAAGCCAGATAAAGCCCATGTCGAGCAGGACATCGTTGGCCTTGAAAATATCGGCTTGAGAATAACGGTGCGCGATCTCGGCGGCCCAGTAAATGCCCTGCAACCAGACAAAGCCCACGACGGGCTTGCGCAGCGCGTGCAGGAGCGTGTCATCCCAGAGGTTGGTGCTGCGCTCAAAGCGTCTTTCGAGGCGTTTTATCGCCCAGCTCGACAGGAGCGCCACAGTCGCCGTGCCAAACACCAGCGAGAACACAACCAGAGCAACACGCCATTCCTGAGACAACAGTGCCCAGTCTTCGATCCAGGACGCCAGGTAAACCGGTGTTTCCTCAACCATGCATCACCGCCTTCTTATGCACTGAATCGTGAATCACAACTGACACCCCTGGTTGGACCTGATCAAAAAGGGCCGCGACATCCTCATTGCGCATCCTGATGCAACCGTGGGAACGGGGAATACCCATGGGCTCACTGTCCGGCGTGCCATGAATGTAGATAAAACGCCGGAAACTGTCGACGCCGGGTCCCCGATTTCGCCCCCACTCAGAGCCGCAAAGCCAGAGAATACGAGTCAGAATCCAGTCCCGTCGGGGATTTTGCCGGCCAAGTTCCGGAGTATAGCGTTCGCCGGTGGGCCGGCGGGCGATAAACACCGTGCCAGGCGGAAGGCCGCCGCCAACCATGGCGCGGATATAGTGGAAACCGCGGGGAGTACAGCCTGAATCCTGACGCTCGCCGGCCCCCTCGAGTGCCGAGGAAATAGGATAAGATCTGGTTGCAGAGGCGTCGCTCGAACGCAGGATCAGCACCTGTCGGCCCAGATCAATGTCGATTCGCGATTCCGGATCAGCCGCCATAAAACAGTGCTCACGCTAAAGTCGGGAGGCGAGAGCGTAACCGAATTTTCCGGTCTCAGGCAACCTGATCTGGTGACGGCTTTGCTGTTAACCCGCCGGGCTGGTTACAACGCTTGCCGGCATCACCATCTGATCCTCCGCCCTCATGCCGGCCGCAAGGAAAGGCACGAGACGCAGGGCAATTTCCTCGACCGAACTTTCCACGCCAAGTTTGTTATAGAGGATACCCTGCAGGGCGTCACTGCTGGACATGGTGAACGCCGTGGCCCCCAGCATGAACTGAATGCGCCAATACCGGTCGACCGCTGAGAGTTGGGGCGTCGCCTCTTTCAATAATCCCATGAAACGCCCAAAGGGTTGGCTGTATTCCTCTTCAAGGAATCGCCTCAGGTGGCCTTGGGACTGAGTGTAGGCCAGGCCCAGCAGGCGCATAAAAATAGATATGCCGCGCTCATTACGCTGTGGCATCCGCACCGCACTTTCGGTCAGAGCCAGGAGAGTCTGATTGAGGGTTGGCGGCGCACCACCGCAGCGGCCCTCCAGATCATCGAAGGCCCGTTCCAGGGTCGCAGAAAACGGCGTCAGGAAACGCGCGAACACGGCATGGATCAAGGCGTTTTTGGAACCGAAGTGATAGTTGACGGCAGCAAGATTGACCTTGGCCTTGCTGGTAATCATTCGAAGCGATGTTTCAGAAAAGCCGCGTTCGGCAAAGAGCTCTTCCGCCGCATCAAGAATTCGGTCGACCGTATCGGAGTGTGCCATACTCTGGTTTTGCCCGGGTTGCCTGGGTGATTCGCGTTATCCGCGTTTATTATTAAACGTACGTTTAAAACATACGTTTGGTATGGCGGCTTGTCAAGAAACCCCTATCACTCTCGGTGCTCTTGTCATTCTGCTTTGTCAATCTGCCCGCCCGCGTCAATGCTTGCCTGGCGGCTATCCAGATAAGCCTGCTCAGCCTGTTTGTAGGCTTTGTCCGCTTCCAGCAGAAAGATCAAGTACAATCTGACGTGGTGTCGCCGGACCAGCGACCGCGCCAGTGTTCGCTGTTCCGATAACCGGATCAAACCGGCAAACCGTGGCGACCGCAGGGCCGGGTTAAAATCGGACAGGGCGGCGCATTGCCATGCCAGCCCCACTTCATCTTCCAGATGCGCCACATGCTTTCGGGCATCGCCCAGCAAGCGGCGACGGCGCGACAGAAGATCTCCCATTGACGGTGGGCCGGCAAACAAGTGTCGCACCGGCGCCACACCGCCCAGAAGGATCAGAACGCTGGCGCCGAAACCGCTGCCAGCGACCCAGGCCGGAACCCACCCGGTCATGCCACTCAAGAAAACCAGTATGGCCAGGGTCGCGCAGAACAACCACAGATCCCGACGCCTGCGCGCTTCGGCAAGACTCAGACTGTCCGGCCACTCGGCCATTGCCAGCAACTCGAAGTCGAATAACAGAACCCGTTCGCACCGGCGCAGCAGTATACGCAGCTGACGCTGTCTTGCCGCCGGGTCAACCAACGTCTCATCGGTTTTGCCGGCGCCAGATACAGGCTCATCCAGCTCGGGCGGAGGCTCGCCGCCAGGCTCTCGCGCGGTCTCATCAATCAGGGTTATCCGGGAAGCGGCCAGATCCTCCGGGCTTTTAGCGTCAGCCTGAGATAATGGCTTGATGGGCGCATTGCCTGCGGCAAGCGCCGCCGAAACAGGCACCGGGTCCGCCGGACGACCACGTCGGAGCACCGGACCTGCTTTTACCGCAGGCGGAGTCTGTTTTTGCCGTTTGTCTGCCTCTGCCATTGCCCGCCCCAATATGCGCCTGCCGGTTTGGTGTGTTAACCGGATAACCTAAAAGAGTATCGCCTGATCGGAACTTTTCTTGAATCCTTTGTTAAGCTCATGCTCCCGCCAAAGCAGGCATCCAGCGAGCCACTTGGCACAGTGGCCCGTGCCCGGTATTCTTGTGCAGCCTTACCGGCACCTGACTCACAGAAAGGAAAAACCGTCATGTTTACAGGCATTGTCCAGGGTATAGCCAGCATCGAAGCCCTTGAGGAAGCACCCGGATTGACCAGTTTCAGTGTGCGCTTTCCTCCTGAGCACCTGCAGGAAGTCAGTATCGGCGCTTCTGTCGCCCTCGATGGGACCTGTCTGACAGTGACGGGTCAGGACGGCGACTGCCTGAGCTTCGACGCCATGCAGGAAACCCTGAAGGCGACCCGGCTGGGCGGCTTAAAGGCGGGTGACAGGGTCAACTTTGAACGTGCCGCGCGGATTGGAGATGAAATTGGCGGGCACCTTCTGTCAGGCCACATTCACACCACCGCCCGGGTGGTGGACCGCCAGCAGCCGGAAAACAATTGCGTACTGTTTTTTGAGGTTCCGCAGGCCTGGGCGCCCTATCTCTTCCCCAAGGGCTACATCGCCATCAACGGCGCCAGTCTCACCATCGGCGAGGTCGAAGGCAACCGGTTTAACATCTACCTGATTCCCGAGACCCTGCGGGCCACGACTTTTTCCGGGCTTGCGGTTGACGATCAGGTCAATGTCGAAATCGACAGCCAGACCCAGACCATCGTGGACACTCTGGCCCGCATGGGGTATGACCGACCCAGGTCCTGAGGCGCATCACCGGGCCGCCTCGAAAACGACAAACCTGGCATCGGCTTGAAGCTGCTTCAAGTGGCCAAACCAGCGGCCCAGGCTGCGGTGATAACCCAAGTGCCGGTTGCCCACCACCAGCACCCGGCCGCCGGGCCGCAACGACCTGCTGGCCTGATCAAAAAGGCCCAGCGCAATGTGGTCGCCCACTGTTCCGCGTTCATGGAAGGGTGGATTCAGCAGAATCAAGTCATACAGCTCGTTAGTGGCTGGCACACCATCACAATGGTAACTGGCGGCCGGCCGGCCCGGAAAGTTTGTCGCCAGATTACGCCGCACACTGGCCACCGCCTGGCTCGAAACATCCGAAAACACCACCTCCAGTTCCGGCCGGGCGCTCAGAGCCGACAAGCCCAACAGTCCGTTGCCACAGGCCAGGTCCAGAACCTTCGCCCCCGCTGGCAGCTGACGGGCAAACGCCAACACCAGCGGCAGCAAGAGACGGGTTCCGATATCCAGGTGCGCCCTGGCAAACACTGATGGCAAGGCCTGTACTTTTAATCCGGTTGTGGGTTCCTGGTAACCCTGCCACCGGTTTCCCCAGCCTGATAACCCGGACGGCCCTCTCAGGCATTCGACAACCCTGGCCTTCTTCCGGGCCGGATACACCCTGTCGGTTACCACCAGTTTCTCGAAAACCCTCACACTGTGGCTGGGCAGATGTTTGATCATCCCGCCCGCAAGCAGGCGACCGCCATCACTGAGACGGTCGTTGGCCCAGCGGAGCAGGTATTCGAGGTAGTCCGCTTGCCGGGGTATCCGCATGACCACCAGGTCAAACTTTGCGTCGGGCGGCTCCAGCCAACTGTACGCCGCCATCGGCGCAATGCCGTTAATGCCACCGCTGACCGCAAGGGCAGCGTCGAGGGTGGCACTGTCAGCCAGGGTGACCGGCATCAGGTCGGACAAGGCCAGGGTCAAAGCACCGAAGTTATCATCAACCACGGCAACCCGCCCCCCGGTTCCCGCTGCGGCGCGGGCCCGTTCAATCAACTGTTCGTCTGCGGCATCCCAGGCTTTCAGGCTTCGGCCTTGAGCGCCCGGGCGAGACAGTTTCAGGCGCATTCCCGCCACTTCCAGGCTATCCATCAGTATTGCGATGCCGGACCGCGAGGCGACGACAGGCATGGTAAACCGTATAACGGTCATTCGAGCTCAATACCCGACAGGCGCCAATGTGTTTTTCCAGCAATTCGGCGTAAGGTAAAAAGCGATTGGCCACCAGCACCAGATCACCCCTGACCGCCAGGTGTTTTTCGGCCTGCTGCAAAAACCGGGTGGTCATGGACAGATCGGTTTTGACACCGGTATGGAAGGGCGGATTGCTTACGATGGTGGCGTAGCGACCGGCCTCCGCCGGCAAACCATCGGAGGCCCGGATCTCGCCCTTCACTCCGGCGCGTTCATAGGTCTGGCGGGCGCACAACACAGCCTGGGCCTGAACATCTACGCCATCGATCGCCAGCCTGCCGGCGCTGTGACAATGCAGCCAGGCACCGATGGTGCCCGCACCGCAGGCGAAATCCAGGACCGGACCCGACAGGTCCATATCAGCCAAAGCTTCGAGCAACAGCCGGGTGCCGTCATCCAGGCGACCCTCGCTGAAAATACCCGGCAAACCGGCGACTTCCAGGGTGACGCCGGCCGCTTCGACCTGATGCCAGCTCAGCCACTGACCTATATCAAAAGCTGCCACCGCCGGGCCCATTGACTCCGGCCGCTGCGGTTCTCCCATCCAGACCTGACAATGGCGCGCACTGTCCAGCTTAACCGCGTCAGAGGCCATGGCCTTGAGCTGCTTGACCGCGCCGGCGATGCCCTCGCGTTTTTCACCGATCAGGATCACACGGCCACCCTCACGGAGCAGGTGAGCCGCCAAAGCCAGCCTCAGGGTCAGCTCGGATCGGGCTTTGGGCATAAAAACCACGACCGAGTCCATGCTGTCCGGCATCAGGCCGGGATCCTCATAGCCGAACGCGGCTTGCCAGTCGGGACGGACTTTCAACTGCTGCAACACGCCGTAATGCTCAGTAAACGCCAGACCACCGCCAGGCAGGGCCATCAATAGACGGGGGTCCGTTACGCCTAACAGCGCCAGCCGTCCAGGCGCCGCCGGCAGATTCCGCAGCAAGGCCTGGTGGCTGTTCGGTAATAAAGGTGGAATATCCGGCATAATATTCAGCGGTCTGCGGCCATAGAACCAACTCGTCCAACCGTCAGTCGGGCGAGGATGGCGTTCCGGACGATAATCACTCTGCTGCCTCCACCTGCTGTTGCGCCACCAAGGGTCCGTGCAGAGCACTCTGCGCCAGGTCAAGCAGCTCTCTCAGTGCCACCGAAAACATCGCGTATTCGGGTTCACGGACACTGCGCAATTCTTCAAGCATATCCTTCCAGCGCGCGACCATGGGCTCATAATAGTCCATCCAGTGCTCCAGGCATTGTTCCACATCACCGGCCTCGCCGGCCATACGCAGCACCCCTGCGGTCAGGGCACGCTGCTGCCAATCCAGATCTTCGCGGAAACTTTCCCGCGCCAGGGCCTGCCAGTGAGAGCGCGGCGTCAGGTCGGCGATCGCATTGGCAAACCAATTAAGTTCCAGCCTGTCGCCAAGGCGATAATACAGATTTGCCACGGTCTTCAGTGACACTTTGGTTTCTTCTCTTACTTCGATAAAGCCCAGAGCGGAATACAGATACTGCGTACCTGCCAGAACGCTGGCGAGTTCATCAGGGATCTCCTGCTCAACCAGCTTCTCATGCCGCGCCTGCCACTCCGCGTGGGCCTGCCCGGCGAGATGGTCAGACAGGTCAGTCATCATCGCGTGAATACTTTGAGAAAAACGGTCCATGTGAGACTGGAGGTTCAATTCACTGCGGCGGTTCCGCAACAGCCAGCGAACCGAACGCCGAATGAGGCGCATCAGGTCGTTCATCTGCCGAATCTGCAGTTGCGCCGACACTTTGTAGTCCAGAGCTTCGATGTTATCCCACCAGTTGTCGAGGCGGAAAACATCGCGGGCGATGATCCAGGCCAGACCGATGGCGGACGCCGAAGCGCCGGTTGACCGGGAAAGCCTTTCCACAAAGGTAATACCCGCGTGGTTAACCATGTCATTGGCGACCTGGGTGGCAATAATTTCCCGCTTGAGCTGGTGCTCATTCAACTCCTGCGGGAATTTTTCAGTCAGGAGTTTCGGGAAGACCTTGTGCATTTCCCGCGTGAGATTCGGAGCATCCGGCAGATCACCGGCCAGCAAGGCCTGCTTCAAGTCGCCTTTCACATAGGAGATCAGCACAGACAGTTCCGGGCGGGTCAGCCCCTGTTTTTTGGCCTTGCGCTCTGCCAGGACTTCTTCATCGGGCAGAAATTCCAGCTGACGGTTCAGTTTGCCTTCGCTCTCGAAGGTCTGCATCAACCGCCGGTACTCCTCCAGCCGGTTGGCGGCATCAAAACTGGCAATACTGATGGCCTGGGTCTGGCGGTAGTTGTTCATCAGCACCAGCTCGGCCACATCGTCGGTCATCTGTTCCAGCAGTTGGTTGCGCTGTTTCTCGGTCAGATCCCCGTTCGCCACCACCCGGTTCAACAGGATCTTCATATTCACTTCGTGATCCGAGCAGTCAACACCACCGGCATTGTCAATGAAGTCGGTATTAAGGCGGCCACCCGCAAGGGCAAACTCGATTCGTCCCAGTTGGGTCATGCCCAGATTACCGCCTTCCCCGACAATTCTGGAGCCCAGTTCCTTGCCATCAATCCGGAGACTGTCGTTGGCCTTGTCTCCCACATCGCCATGGGATTCCGACGACGCCTTGACATAGGTTCCGATACCGCCAATCCAGAGCAGATCCGCTTTGGCTTTCAGAATATGGCTGATCAGCATGTTGGGCGGAACACGATCCGATGCAATGTTGAGCAGTTTTTTCATTTCGTCGCTGACCGGAATGGACTTGGCGCTGCGATTGAAAACACCCCCGCCTGCGGAGATCAGTTCACTGTTGTAATCCGTCCAGGACGAGCGCGGCAGGTCGAACAGGCGCTTGCGCTCCTCAAAGCTTTTGGCAGGGTTCGGGTCCGGATCAATAAAAATATGCAAGTGATTAAAGGCTGCCACCAGACAGGCCTTGTCCGAGCACAACAGCCCATTGCCGAAAACGTCCCCGGCCATGTCACCTATGCCGATCACGGAGAACGCCTCTTCCGCCGGATTCTTTCCGATTTCCCGGAAATGACGCTCAACCGAGACCCAGGCGCCTTTGGCGGTAATGCCCATTTTCTTGTGGTCGTAGCCCTGGCTGCCGCCGGAGGCGAACGCATCGCCCATCCAGAAGCCATAGTCCTTGGCCAGGCCATTGGCAATGTCAGAGAAGGTCGCCGTGCCCTTATCGGCGGCCACCACGAGGTAATGATCGTCGGCATCGTGGCGAATCACCTGTTTGGGCGGATCGATTGCGCCTTCAACCAGGTTATCGGTGATATCCAGCAAACCGCGGATAAAAATCTTGTAGGCTTCAATGCCTTCTTTCTGGAAGGCCTCACGATCCGAGCCAATGGGCAGTTTCTTGGCAACAAAACCGCCCTTGGCGCCGACCGGCACGATGACGGCGTTCTTGACCTGTTGTGCTTTGACCAGCCCCAGAATTTCGGTGCGATAATCTTCAAACCGGTCCGACCAGCGCAGCCCGCCGCGGGCCACTTTCCCCGCGCGCAAATGAACCCCCTCCACTCTCGGCGAGTAGACGTAAATCTCGAACATAGGCTTGGGCAACGGCATGTCCGGAATGCTGGCAGGATCAAGTTTCAGACTGATGTAAGTCTTCGACTGGCCCTTGGCATCACACTGGTAATAGTTGGTGCGGACGGTGGCCTTCATCAGTTCCAGAGACAGCCGCAAGACCCGGTCTTCACTGAGGTTGGTGACCTCGTCCAGGCCGGCATTGAATTCAAGCTCCAACCTTTGCTGGGCAGCCGCCGACTGGCCCTCACTCTGATAACAATCCGGGTTGAATCGAACCTCGAAAAACTCAAGCAGGATGCCGGTCAGGGCCACATGCTTGACCAGCGTATTGGCAATAAACGTCTGGCTGTTGGAAACCCGTATCTGACGCATGTAACGGGCATAGGAGCGCAGTAAGGCAATTTGCCGCCAGTTCAGGTAAGCGGCCAGAACCAGGCGGTTAAAATTGTCGTTCTCAGCCTCGCGATACCAGACCCGTCGGAACAATTCTTCCAGCACCGATTTGATCCGGTGCAAATCCACCACGCCTCCCGAATAAGCCCGTAAGGAAAAATCGTGAATCCAGACCGTTCTGTCGTTGCAATCACACACCTCGAATGGATGCTCACCAATCACGCGAAAGCCAAGTTTGTCGAAGATCGGCATAACATCGGATAAAGGCAACTGGCCATGGGGATGAAACAGTTTGAAGTGTAACGTTGTCTGATCTTCCTCCAGCGCCCGGTAAAAACTCATGGCCAGATTTTCCGTAACCGCGACCTGATTGATGTGCTCCAGATCTATGGCCGCGCGCCTGGGCGAAAAAAGCGCCTTGTAGCTGTCGGGAAAGGCCGTTTGGTACATCCGCAAAAAGTCGTTGCCGCGCTCCTCGCCGTAGGTTTCGTGAAGCGCCTCTTCCAGGCCGTCGCGCCAGGACTGGGCCAGTTCGATGACCCGTTCCTGAATCTCCTGGCTGGGCAGTTGCCGATTCTCGGCCTGGGGCACCCGGATGGTGAATTGAACCCGCGCCAGAACCGATTCGGAAAAATGCGTGACGAACTCGATATCCTCCGCTTCAAGCCGCTCTTCAAGGACCCTCTCGACCTTGAGCCGGAGCTCGGTGTTGTAGATATCGCGGGGGAAAAATGCCAGGCAAGTCACAAACTGGCCGTAAACATCCTCACGCATGAATAACTGAATTTTGCGACGTTCCTGTATATAGAGAATATCCAGGGCAGTCTTGCAAAGTTCGTCAACCTCAATCTGGAACAGTTCATCCCGGGGATACATGGTCAGAATCTGATCCAGCTCCTTGCCGGCGTAATCTTCCGCGACAAAACCGGAGCGCTCTATCACGGAACGAACCTTGCGCCGCACCAAGGGAATGTCATGGGGGCGCTCATGGTAAACACGGGACGTATAGAGGCCCAAAAAGCGTCGCTCACCCACGACTTCACCCTTGTCATTAAACTTCTTGACCGCGATGTAATCCGGATAAGCAGGGCGGTGAACCCGTGAACGCTGCGCGGATTTGGCAAAAATAAAGATATCATCGGTCCGCGTCATCTCATCACGGGTACGCTTGGGCATTTGATCAAGGCGAACCCGAGCCGCTCGTTCGTTGTGAACCCGCAGAATACCTAATTCCGAATCAGGCACTCGCTTTACAATCACCCCTTCCTTACTGTCAACAAAATCGAATTCGTCGTAACCCAGAAACGTAAAATGATCCTCGGCCAGCCATTTCAGGAAAGCGCAAGCCTCCTCGCACTGGTCGGGATCAATGTGTGAAGCGGGGTTTTCGAGTTCTTCCGTGATCTGCCCGGCCTTGTTTTTCATCACCGGGAAATCGGCATTGGTGATGCGCACCTCGTGGAGGACATTCTGAAACATGGTTTCAAGACCACGCAGATCCTGCTCATCGCTGTGGCGGTCAATCTCCATTACGATCAGGGCCTCGGGAGCGGCTTTCGCGGTTGGCCGGCCTTTGCACAATTTCTTGAGCTTGCCCGCCTCGTCCCGCTCAACCTGAAGCACCGAGTGGTAAATGGTATGAGTGCCGATGTCACGCTGATTGATCGCGATGCGTATGGAATCGATCAGAAACGGCATATTGGGATGAAGAATAAAGATGACGGTGTGAGTCGACTGCCAACCATCGCTCTCAAGATCCGGGTTGAATACCGACACCGGCGTTTCATCCGCTTCGCGCTTCTGCAGAAATTGCCAGGCCGCCAACACCGATCCGTAAACATCCGAAAAATGACGGCTGAGCAATTCTTCAAGCGGCAAATGAGTAAAATGCTGAACCGCGAAATCGCTGATCTTCCGGGCTTCGGTTTTTCCGATTTTTTGACTGAACGCCTCAGCCAACTGTTCAAAAAACTGATCCTTGCTCGCCACAGTCAGCGTATTCATAATGCGCCTCGATCTGTATTTACTGAGTGAACGTATTGTAATTGAAAGCCGGATCCTGCCGGGCTCAGGCACTTACCATACCTTTTCTCACGATCCGGGTGTGATTAAAAGCCGTGCTTATGTCTTAAGCCTAGTCAAGCCCTTGATTTTTGCCGGCAAGATGCGGAAATTAGGCCCGGACAACGTTAACTTCAGGAGCAGTATCCTTTCATGTCCCTTCAACAGACGTTCGGTGAATTGAAAGCCCAGTTGGCAAAAAGAATCATTGGTCAGGAAACGCTGGTTGAGCGCATCCTGGTTACCTTGCTTGCAGACGGGCACCTGCTGGTGGAAGGCGCGCCGGGCCTGGCCAAGACAACCGCCATAAAAGCCCTGGCAGAGCACATTGAGGGCGATTTCCACCGCATCCAGTTTACGCCGGACCTGCTGCCCTCCGACGTCACCGGCAGCGAAATTTACCGCCCTGAAACCGGCGAGTTCGAATTCCAGAAAGGCCCCATCTTCCACAATTTGGTGCTGGCCGATGAAATCAACCGGGCGCCGGCCAAAGTCCAGTCCGCCCTGCTGGAGGCCATGGGCGAACGCCAGGTCAGCGTGGGTATGCGAACATTCCCCCTGGACCGGCTGTTCATGGTCATGGCTACCCAGAACCCCATTGAACAGGAAGGCACCTATCCGCTGCCGGAAGCCCAGCTGGACCGCTTTCTGATGCACGTGACAATCGACTATCCCTCGGCCGGTGCCGAGCGCGATATCCTTCATCTGGCCCGCAACGATTACCGCCAGGGCACCCCGGCCTCGGCGGTCAAAGTGACCGCCAGCCAGGTTTTCGAAGCCCGCCAGGCCATCAGCGATATTTACATGGCCGATGCGGTCGAGGATTACCTGTTGGCACTGATACTGGCAAGCCGTGACCCGGCCAGCCTTGACCCCGCACTCGCACGCTGGACTGCCTACGGCGCCAGCCCCCGGGGCACCATCGCCCTGGATCGCTGCGCCCGCGCCAAAGCCTGGCTCGATGGCCGCGACTTCGTCAGCCCGGACGATGTCCGCAGCATGGCATTCGACGTCCTTCGCCACCGCCTGTTGCTGACCTTCGAGGCGGAAGCTGAGGGCATGACCCCGGACAGAATCATCCAACGGCTCATTGACTGTGTTCCGGTTAGCGCCTGATATGCCAGCGATTCATGCCACGCAGCACGACGAACCCCGAATCCGAATCGATCTGCCGGGCCTGATTCACCTGCAGGCGGATGCCAGAGCGTTGCGCCTGCCGGGCGCAAAGCAGGTGCGCACCCGTCAAATGGGCCAGCAGGCCTCTCCCCGGCGCGGCCGCGGCATGGCCTTCGCCGAGGTCAGGCTCTACCAGCCCGGCGATGACATCCGCAGTATTGACTGGCGCGTGACGGCCCGCCGGCAGTCGCCCCACACCAAGCTTTACGAAGAAGAACGTGAACGCCCGGTGTTGTTGATCTGCGATCTCGGGCCCAGCCTGTTTTTTGGCAGCCAGGGTGCCTATAAGCAGGTGCGCTGCGCCCAGCTTGCCGGCATTATTGCCTGGCTCGGTCTCTGGGCCGGGGACCAGATCGGTGGCCTGGTTTTTTCGGGGCCGAATATCAGCCTGTTGCGTCCGGCCCGCCGCAAAAAAAACGTACTGCAATTGCTTGACGCCCTGGCACGTTTCCAACACGACCCGAATGCGAAAAACACACCGGCCGCCATCGCTGATAACGACCAAAGTCCGATCGACTCCGCACTGCGGGAGGCTCGCAGAGTCGCCCACACCGGCAGCCGAATATTCGTCATCAGCGATTTCCTGGCACTGACCGATAACACAGCCGGGCTTCTGGGCGCCCTGGCCCGTCATAACAACGTCAGCGCCCTGAGGGTCGTGGACCCACTGGAACTCAACCTGCCCGGTCGCGGCCGTTTTGCGGTGGCAGGCCCGGAAGGACCCATCTGGTTCGACGGCTCAAATCCTCGCTTCCAGCGAGCGTTTCAGGATCGGGTCAGGGCTCATGAACAGGCCCTGGAGAATTGCTTTCGCAAGTCGGGTGTCAATCACCATACCGTCAGCACCGCCGACAACCCGGGGCAGAGCCTGAGGCTTATTCTCGGCCCACGCGGTCGGATTGGTTAAAGCCGAAAGCTTCCTCGCCCCGGAAAAACGATTATGAATCCAAACACCCGGATAATTTGATGCCGAACGACCCTCTCAGTGACCTGCGCGACATTCACCTGCCCGACCCCGGTGGCTTTTGGCCACCCGCACCGGGATGGTGGTTTCTGGCCATCCTGATTCTGGTCGCGGCCGCACTTGCAGGGTCATGGTTTTTGCGGCGCTACCGGCGTAACCGGTGGCTTGCGTCCGCCCGCCGGGAGCTGGATCAGCTGACACGCAGCCCGGCACCGGAATCCCAGCGCCTGCTTGAGCTTAACCGCCTGTTGAAACGGGCGGCCCGTGCGCGCTACCCCCAGCGCCGCCCCGAAACCCTGAGTGGAGAAGCCTGGGTAGCTTTTCTGAGAGACACCGCCCCCTCAAACCAACCGGAGGCGGAAGCCCTGTTCCGACGCCTGGCTGAAAGCAGCTGGCGTCCGCATACGTCGCTGACCTTTGATGACGCCCAAACGATCGTCAAAGGCTGGCTCAGGGGGCAAAAATGCTGAGCCTGGCTTATCCCTGGATGTTGTTGCTGGCATTGCTGCCGCTGGTTGCCGGACTGCGCCGACCGGTTCGCCAGCCGGTAGAGGCGCCCGCTTTGCCGGTTGCCCACTGGCTCCACGAGCTGCCCGGCGTCAGCCGCTCGGGGCGTTCGCCGTCGCGCTGGCAAAAGCTGGTACTGACCCTCGCCTGGCTGCTGCTGGTGGTCGCCCTGGCCCGACCCCAGCACCTGGGGGAACCGGTTGACCTGCCGGTAACCGGCCGTGACCTCCTGTTGGCGGTGGATATTTCGCCCAGCATGGAAGAACGGGACATGATCATCCAGCAACAGCGAATCAATCGCCTTCAGGCCGTCAAATACGTTCTGGGCGACTTTATAAAGCAGCGCGAGGGCGATCGCCTCGGATTGCTCCTGTTCGGCTCACAAGCCTATATCCAGGCTCCGCTATCCTTCGATCACGACACCATCGGAACCCTGTTGAATGAAGCGGGACTTGGCATGGCCGGGCGGGCCACCGCTATCGGCGACGCTATTGGTCTGGCCGTGAAACGGCTCCGGGACCGCCCCCAGGAGCAGCGGGTGGTTATTCTGTTAACCGACGGCGCCAATACGGCGGGCCAACTGACGCCGGACAAGGCGACCGAAATAGCCACAAGTGCCGGCATCCGGATTTACACCATCGGTATTGGCGCCGATGTCATGACCCAACGCGGGCTGCTCGGGTCCCAGCAAGTCAACCCTTCACGTGACCTGGACGAAGCCCTGTTAGAGCGCATTGCTGATCAAACCGATGGCCAGTATTTCCGTGCCCGCAGCCTGTCCGAACTGGCCAGCATCTACGACAGCATCAACAAACTCGAACCCATTGAATTGGACGGCAAGCGTTACCGACCGGTCAGTGAACTCTATGCCTGGCCTGCGGGACTGGCCCTGCTGCTTTGGCTCAGCATGCAGTTGGCTGCCCTGTGGGCCGGCAATCGTCAGGAGAGCGCTCATGAGTGACCTGCATTTCCTGCGGCCGTTCTGGCTCGTGTTACTGCTGGTACTGCCCCTGCTTCCGGCCGTGGTCAGGCAGGCGCGCCAGAGCCAGAATGGCTGGTCGCGCATCATCCCGGCGGCTTTGCTCAGACCGCTGGTTCGACCTGGCGGCGCCACCCAAAGCCCTTCCCGGTTGACCGCCATGCCACTCGTGCTGGCCTGGACCCTGATGAGTCTGGCGCTGGCAGGCCCGGCCTGGCGCGAGGCGCCGACGCCGCTGCAACAGCAAAACGACAGCCTGGTGATTGCACTGAACCTGTCGCTGTCGATGCTGGCAACCGATGTTTCCCCCGACCGGTTGACCCTTGCCAAACGCAAAATACGTGACCTGCTCACCGAACGGGAAGGCAGTTTTACCGCCCTGGTGGCCTATGCCGGCGACGCCCACGTGGTGACGCCCCTGACCGATGATCGTCGCACCATGGAAGGCCTGCTGTCGTCGCTTGAGCCGATGATCATGCCAGTCACCGGCAACCGGGCCGACCTGGCCGTCGCCAGGGCTCATGAACTGCTGGACCAGGGCGCCCGCGGCAAGGGCCGGATATTGCTCATCACCGATGACATTCGCGCCAAACACCGCTACGACATTCGCGCCCTGTTGGAAAACAGCCCCTACCCGCTGAGCGCGATTGTGGTGGGAACGGAAGCCGGAGGCCCAATACCCCTGGCGGACAAGGGCTTCATCCGTGAAAACGGCGAGATTGTAACCGTGCGGGCGAATTTTGAGGCCCTGGCGCAATTGACCCAAAAAACCGGTGGCGCCAGTCATTCCGTAACGGTCGACAGTCGTGACCTGACAGCCCTTGATCTGCGCGCCGGAGACGATGCCGACTGGGCCCGCACCGAGAGGGACCTGAGCGTTGACCGCTGGCAGGACGATGGCTATTGGCTGCTGTGGCTGGCCTTGCCGCTATTGCTGTTCAGTTGGCGCCGTGGCGCCCTGATGGTAACGGTGCTCATTCTGGTTCCGACCCTCCCCACTCCGGCTATGGCCTTCGAGTGGGCCGACCTCTGGTCGCGGCCCGAGCAAAGGGGCGACGCTCTGATCGAACGGGACCCTGAACAAGCCGTGGCGAAATTTGAGGACCCGGCCTGGCGCGGCAGCGCACTTTACCGCGCCGGTGACTACGAAGCGGCGATTGAGGCCTTTGCTGCGGCGGAACAGAGCAACGGCCGATACAACCTGGGCAACGCCCTCGCCCGGGCCGGCAAACTGGAGGAGTCTCTGGAGGCCTATGACAAGGTACTTGAGGATAATCCCGACCACGACGACGCCCGCCACAACCGCGAGCTGGTGGCAGAGCTGTTAAAGCAGCAAGAACAGCAAGAACAGCAAGAACAGGAAGAGCAGGAACAGAAAGACAATCAGGACAAATCCGGCGAGTCGGAAGATCAGGAACAGGACGGCTCGGAGAACCCGCAACAACAGGATGACTCCGAGGGTGCGTCACAACCGGATGACGGCAACAGCAGTCAACCACCGGAAGACCGGGACGACAATGGCGGCGAGTCACAAGAGACCGAAGAAGAAAACGAGCCCGACGCCCAGAATGCCGAGCAGAAACAGAAAGACGGCGAACGAGCGCAAGAGCGCGAAGAACAGAAGGGCGTCCCGGAGGAGTCTGAAGAAAACCCACTCAGCCAGGGCCAGGAACAATGGTTGCGCCGCATCCCGGATGATCCGGGTGGTCTGTTAAGACGCAAATTCCAGCAGCAGTATCGTGAACGCAACACCCCATCCGATGAGAGTGACACGCCATGGTAAACCGCATTATCGCCCTGGTTACCTTGATAATTCTTCTGGCGGCGCCGGTCATGGCGGCGTCAAAACTGAGCATCCAGCCCGACAGGACCAGTCTCTACGACAACGAAACCCTGAAGCTGACGGTCACCGGCGAGATGGAACTGTCGGTCAATTTCGACACCCTCTTCAACCTGGGCAACCTGGATCTGCCAGCACCGGACCTGGACAAACTCCAGAATGATTTCGAGATTCTGAGCCGAAGCCAGAGGTACAACGTTCGCGCGGTCAATGGCGCCACCACCGCCGAGATTATCTGGCTTTACGAACTCGAGCCCCTGAAATCCGGTCAGCTGACCATACCGGCGCTTCATTTCAACGGCGCCGAATCCGAAGAGGTCGCCATCACGGTGCGCGAGGGGACTGCGCCGGATACGGGCCAGGGTCAGCGGGATGCGTTCATCGAGCTGGCTACCGACAAGGACAGCGTCTATGTCCAGGAACAGTTTCGCCTGACCGTCACCCTGTTTTTCTCGGGCAACCTGATCCGGGGAGAGCTGTCGGAACCGGAACACCCCGATGTGATTATCGAGTCCCTGGGCGATCAAAAAGAATACAATCGCACCATCGGCGGACGACGTTTTCGGGTGGTGGAGCGCAATTACCTGGTCTACCCGCAAGAGTCCGGCACCTTGACGCTTAACCCTATCCGGTTCGAAGGTCAGGCCCGGAGCTCCCAGGGTCAGCGCGAGTTTCTCCGAGACCGGGCACAATTGTTCGAGGTGCCGGTCAAGCCAGTGCCTGATGAATTCACGGGTGAAAACTGGTTACCCGCCAGCGAGCTGACTCTGTCCGATACCGGGATTGCCGACCAGGCCTCCCTGACCCTGGGGGAAAGCCTGACCCAAACCGTCACGATTGAAGCCCGGGGTCTTCCGGCCGAGGCTCTGGCGCCACTGGACCTGTCGACACCCGATGGCATCAAGCGTTACGCGGAAGAACCCGAGGCATCGACCCGCGTTCTGGATGAGACCGTGGTCGGCACCCTGAGCCAGACCAGCGCCATTGTCGGCGCCATACCGGGATTTGTAACCCTGCCGGAAGTACGGCTGCCCTGGTGGGATACCGACGCGGACACTCAACGGGTGGCGGTTATCCCGGAGCGGACCCTGAACGTCGTGCCGGGCCGGGGCGGCAGCTCGGACACAGCATCATCGCAGGCGGATGCAGCACCCCAGAAAGACCGGGCTGACGCTGATCAAGCCCCGCCCGCCAGGGAAAAAGACAGCGGGACCGGTTTCTGGCCCTGGCTGACCGGTGCGCTGGCCATTGCCTGGGCGGCCACCTTCCTGTTAATGCGCCGCAAAAGCGGCGACACCGTACGGCCTGAGAAAACAACGCCTATCGATCAGAATGAACAACGCCTGTTCGGGCGCCTGCTTAAAGCCTCGGAAAGTGGTCATCCCCAGGTTCTGGACTTGTTGCCTCGCTGGGTGTCGGTCATTCACCCCGGGCGCCAGTTCCAGACCGTGTCGGATGTCATTCAATGGAGCGGACAACCGGCTTTGAAGGCCGAGCTGGACAAACTGCAGGCCCGGCATTTTGCCCATCACCCGGGGTCGGAGCTCGAGTGGAACGGCAAGGCCCTTACCGCTGAGTTGCACAGTCTCCGGAACCGTGTCATGGGGTCAGGCACTCAGGGCCTTCCGCCGCTTTACCCGCAATCCATGCAGCCGTAAGCGCTTATGGCGGAACCTGCCCTGGGCGGGTTTCTCCCTACCTTCTGGGCCACTAGCGCAACTGCTTGTCGATCACCAGCCGCACCGGGCCGGCTTCATCCGCGCTGACAGTCACCGGCTCCTCGGTTCGGCCCATCCAGTCCCCCGGCTGAGCCTGGGCAGTGCCGGACGGTGACAGCCGCGCCGTCAGCACAACTTCATCTGCCTCGGATATCACCGCGCTGGGGGCCATGGCACGGCGATCATCAAGGCGCACCTGAACCGGCAGATCCGATGCCGTCAGGGTGGCGATGGCCAGGGGCGGCCCCTCGTCTTCCGGAGCGCGGGCGAATATAAACAGGGTTGTGCCGTCAGGCACCTGGTCACTGAACGCGGGGTCCAGTTCCACATTGACGGTGACGCCCCGGGGCGATACCTCCGCCGCTGGCTCCGGTTCAGGAGCGTCAATGCCAAGCCGGTCATAGGCCGCCGCGATGCCTTGCCGGATAGACGGCAACTGGGGATGATTGGGCGCGGTTTCCTCAATGCGCTGCCAGTATTCAATGGCCTGTTCGTAGTTCTGCTGCTCGAAGGCGTTGACGCCGAGAAGTCCCAGCGAATTAACCTCGTCAGGATTAAGGTTGCGGGCTTTTTCAATCGTGGCCATCACGGAATCCGTCATTGCGCCCTGATTTTCAAAAAAGCGGGCCTGTGCCGCCAGACCCCAGGCGGTGGCGGCGGCGCTGTCATCGTCGGAGAGCTGGCCGGCACGTTGTTCAAAGGCCCAGGCCGCATCATCATGCCGGTTCAGGTTCATGTAAGTGCGACCCAGCATGGCCCAGCCCTCGGGGTTATCAGGGTTGGCTTCCAGGCGCTCCCGCAACTGGTCGGCCAGCCGGGACATCTCCCGGGCGCGACCCTCCTCGGTGGCGGAAACTTCCTGCATGGTCTGGTACTGCTCCACATCGGCCAGGGCACCCCACTCCTGATAGAGCAGAACCGCGAACAGCGGCACCAGAACCAGGGAAACCACCGCCACCACCTTGGGCGCCGTGCGCCGGAAATCCGGGCGGGTATTATCCGCTTGCGTACGCTCCCCGACCTCGTCCAGAAGGCTGCCGGCCAATTCATCGCGAACCTGACGATAATGGTCCTCGTCAAGGTTGCCCGCCTGATAGTCTGCCTCCAGCTCCGTCATGCGACCACGATAGGCCATCAGGTTCTGCTGGCGCCGATCCGTCTCGGCCCGTTGCTGGGGCTTGCGGAAAAACAGGGGGAAAACAATAAACGCGAGCGCAAGAACAATCAGAGCGGTCGCGGCAAGCCAGAAAGTGGTTGTCATAAAACAGCCATTGGTGAATCAGTTAAAAGGAAAGGGTGAATCAGTAAGGCCCGGTATCGTTGAGGATTTCATCCGCCCTGCGACGCTGCTCATCGGTCAGTTGGCTGGCGGTCTCGCTGTTGCGGCGCGAGCGCACCACGACCACGAAAATGGCCATCAGCCCGACCAGAATCACGAGGGCGGGTGTTGCCCAGAGCACCAGGGTCCGGCCTTCAAACTGGGGGGTATAGCGCACAAACTCACCAAAGCGCGATACTACGGAACTGACCACTTCTTCCTCGCTGGCGCCGGCGGCCACCATGCGGTAGACGTCGTCCCGCATGTCCTTGGCGATAGGCGCGTTGGAGTCGGCGATGTTCTGGTTCTGGCACTTGGGGCAGCGCAGCTCCTTGACAAGCGAACGAAAACGCTCCTCCTTGACCTCGGAATCCAGTGGGTAGAGATCACTGGTGTCCGACAGTGCAAAACCCGGGAGTAGCAATAAAACCAGTAGCAGGACTCTTACCATCAACCTTCGCCTCCGTATTCACGCACCAGGGGTTCCAGGGTCGTCTCCCAGACTTTCTCGTCCACTACACCGACATGGCGATAGCGCACGATGCCCTCTTTATCGATCACGAAGGTTTCCGGGGCACCATAGACACCCATGTCGTAACCAAGCCGCCCTTCGGGATCGTAGATATTAACCGAGTAGGGATCGCCCAGGGTATCCAGCCATTCAATGGCCTTGGCCCGGGTATCCTTGTAGTTAAGCCCGACTATACGAACACCCTTTTCCCGGGCCAGCCAGACCAGGTCCCCGTGCTCATCACGGCACGCCGGACACCAGGTGCCCCAGACATTCATCAGACTCACATGGCCCCGGAACAACTCCGGCCCCAGAGTCACGTCGGCATCTTCAAGGGACGCCAGTTCAAACATCGGCACCGGATCTCCGATCAGTTCGGATTCCAGGGCTGTGGAATCTTTACCGATGCCGGCATAGAGCGTCACGCCCAGGATTATCGCCAGCAGCATGGGGATAAAAAGAAACACTCGCCTCATGCGGTTACCTCGGCTGAATCATTTCCAGGGTCGGTTCCCCGCCCTGTCCCGGCGCCGGTTTTAGTGCCTGCTCCGGCTTTGGCCGCAGGCAGTTTTTCCTTGATCCGGTAACGTTTGTCAGCAACGGCAAGCAGGCCACCGACCGCCATAAAGATGGCGCCCAGCCAGAGCCAGCGCACCAGGGGCTTGTACTGCAAGCGCATGGCCCAGGCGTTATCACCCACCTGCTCACCGAGAGCGACAAAGAGGTCACGGAAAAGGCCGCCGTCAATGCCGGCCTCGGTCATGATGCTTTGCTGAACCCGGTACTGGCGTTTTTCCGGATACAGCGTCGTTATCGGGTCGCCGTTTTTGGAAACGTTCACCTGGGCGGTCTGGGCGGTAAAATTGGCGCCCTCACGATTGCCGATGGCGGCAAATTCGAATTGCAGCTCGCCGATGCTGGCGGTATCGCCCGGCGACATGCGCACGTCCCGCTCAATACCGTAATTGGAAACCACGGTGGCGCCGGCCATGGTAATGGCCAGGCCCAGATGGCCCAGCACCATGCCATAATAGCTCCGGCTTTGACGCTGGGCGCCGTGCCAGCGACCGTGGCGGGAAGCGGATTTGTGCCAGACATCCTGTAAGGTGGCGACAGCGACCCAGGCCGCCGCGAAGCAGCCGATAAAGGCCCAGGGCTCGAAACTGCCATGCCAGAGCGGCACCAGAACCGCGATAACCAGACTCCAGGCCGCCGGCCAGAGCAGATGCTTGCCCAGCCAGCCGGCGTCGGTTTTTTTCCAGCGCGAGAAGATCCCCACACCCATGAGCAGAGCCACCGCAATGGCCACCGGACTGAAGGTCAGGTTGTAAAAAGGCTCACCAATGGAGATCCGGCCCAGGTCCAGGTAATCCAGAATCAGAGGATAGAGTGTGCCCACCAGCACCAATAACAGGGCGGCCATCATCAGGACATTGTTAAGCAGCAGGAAGACTTCCCGCGACAGGGAGCCGTAGCGAACCCGGGAATGAACCACGGGCGCGCGGAAAGCATAGAGCGTCAGGCTGGAAATGATGGTAATGGCAAGCAGAGCCAGGAGGAACTTGCCCCGCTCCGGGTCCGAGGCGAAGGCATGAACCGACGTCAGGACGCCCGAGCGCACCAGAAAGGCCCCCAGCAGGCTCAGTGAGAAAGTCAGTATGGCCAGCAGAACAGTCCAGCTTTTGAACACGCCGCGCTTTTCGGTCACCGCCAGCGAGTGCACCAGGGCGGTACCGGCCAGCCATGGCAGCAAGGAGGCGTTTTCAACCGGATCCCAGAACCACCAGCCGCCCCAGCCGAGTTCGTAATAGGCCCACCAACTGCCCAGGGCAATACCGATGGACAGGAAAGCCCAGGCCACGGTGGTCCAGGGCCGGGACCAACGCGCCCAGGCGGCGTCCAGGCGGCCATTGATCAGGGCCGCGATGGCAAAGGCGAAGGCCACCGAGAAGCCCACATACCCCATATAGAGCATGGGCGGATGCACGATCAGGCCGAAATCCTGCAGCAAGGGGTTCAGGTCGGCACCATCGGCCGGCACATCGGGCAGAATCCGGACAAAGGGGCTTGAGGTGATCAGCATGAACAACAGGAAGCCCACGCAAATCATGCCCATGATGGCCAGCACCTGGGCAATCATGGCCGCCGGCAGACGCCGGCTGAAAATGGCCACCGCCAGCGTCCAGCCCGCCAGGATCATGGTCCACAATAACAGGGAGCCTTCATGGCTGCCCCAGACCGCGCTGAACTTGTAATACCAGGGCAGCATGCTGTTGCTGTTATTGGCCACGTAGGAGACGGAGAAATCATCCACCATAAAGGCATGGGTCAGAATGCCAAAGGCCACCGCCAGAAAGACGAACTGGCCCGCCGCCAGGGGCCGGGCAAACGCCTGCAGGCCATCCCGCCCGGTCAACGAGCCCACCAGCGGCACTGTGGCCAACAGGCAGGCCAGTAGCAGCGCCAGTATCAGCGAAAACTGTCCAAGTTCCGGTAACATCGTTTGTCCTTATCTTCGAGCGGAATTAATAACCGGAAGCCGAACCCTCGGCTGGCTTATCGACGGTTTTCTTGAGCATGGCCGCGCGCTCGAGCGATTCGGCGACCTCCGGCGGCATATACTGCTCATCGTGTTTTGCCAGCACCTGGTCAGCAATGAACACACCGTCCGGCTGCAGACGGCCCGTCGCGACAACGCCCTGACCCTCGGCAAAAAGGTCCGGCAGTATGCCGTCATATTGCATGGTTACCGAGGCGGTGTAGTCCGTGACACGGAAGTTTACTTTGAGGCTATCCAGGTCCCGCTTGACCGAGCCTTCCTCAACCATGCCCCCTGCCCTGATGCGAACTTCCCCCGGAGCCTCGCCGGCCGCAATCTGGCTGGGGTCGTAGAACAGGCTGATATTCTGACGTAAGGCGTAAGTCGACAGGGCCACGGCCACGCCGAGACCGCACAACAGGAAAAGCACAATGGTGAGGCGTTTTTTTCGTTTCGCATGCATCTTCGTTTCGTTCCCTCAGGTCCGGGACTGGTTAATGGGGGCAAAGTCTCCGGTGTTTTCCATCGCCGGGTTCTGCTGGTGGCCGGGCATGTGCCATTGGCGGCGGTGGCGCTCAACCAGTTGCCGGCGCTGGCGCCGGGACCAGATAGCCAGCCCCCCGATGAATACGAAAAACACGCCATAACAGACCCATACGTATGGACCGTGGCCCTCCATCCATAATAATGCACCGAAGGAATCAAATGCCATGATCAGGCTGCTCCCTGAGGTTTGTTTAGGGCCTTGACCCATTGGGTCCGGCGCTCGCGGTCAAGAATTTCAGTCTGCATGCGGTAAAACGCCAGCCAGCCGAACAGCAGATAAAGACCAAGCACCACCAGCAAAAGCGGCACCCACATTTCCGCCGGCATGGTCGGCTTTTCCGTCAGCTTGAAGGTGGCGGGCTGATGCAAGGTGTTCCACCACTCGACGGAGTACTTGATAATCGGGATATTGACCACGCCCACCAGGACCAGCACCGCCACGGCCCGGGCTGATGACTTGGCATCGGAAATGGCACTGCCCAGGGCGATCACGCCGAAATACAGAAACAGAAGGATCAGCATGGAGGTCAGGCGCGCGTCCCAAATCCACCAGGTGCCCCAGGTCGGCTTGCCCCAGACTGACCCGGTAAAAAGCGCGAGAAACGTCAGCACCGCGCCTACCGGCGCAACGGCTTTGACGAACACATCCGCCAGTTTCATGTGCCAGACCAGCGTCACCAGGGCGGCGGACGCCATCATGACGTAGATCGACTGGGCCAGAAAAGCGCTGGGCACGTGGATAAAAATGATGCGGTAACTGTTGCCCTGCAGATAATCCTGAGGCGCAAAGGCCAGACCCCAGACAATCCCCGCAAGGGTTAGCACCAGGCCCATAACAAGCAACCACGGCATAAACCGGTTGGCGATGCCGTAAAACCATCGAGGCGACCCTAGCTTGTGAAAAAATTGCCACATCAGGCGTTTTATCCTTTCAACTGGATGACAGGCTTATTTTAAGCGCCGCCGCTGACGCAAACGGCGCAAGCGTCAGCGCCAGGGCGAGAAAAGCCCCCATGAGCGCCAGATAGGCCCCGACCGGGGCACCCTCGGCTGCCGCCATGACCGTCCCGGTACCGAAGATCAGAACCGGGATATAAAGCGGGATGACCAACAGCGATAACAGTATGCCGCCAGCCCGAACCCCCAGCGTTAATGCCGCACCGATGGAGCCGATCAGACTGAGCACCGGTGTCCCGATCAAGAGCGTTAGACACAGAATTCCGATGGAGTTCCCGTCCAGGTGCACCATCACGCCCAAAACCGGGGCCAACAGGACCAGCGGCAGGCCAGTGACCAGCCAATGCGCCAGGGTTTTCGCCAACACCAATAAAAACAGCGGCTGGGGCTGGAGCATCATTTGCTCCAGTGTACCATCGTCAAAATCGTGCCGGTAAAGATGGTCCAGCGCCAGGAGCGTGGCTAATAATGCTGCTACCCACAGGATACCGCTCCCGGCCTGGCGAAGAAATTCCACTTCGGGACTAACCCCAAGGGGGAAGAGGGCAACCACCATGACAAAAAACAGTAGCGGATTGAAAATATCCTGACTCTGGCGAAAACTGACCTGAAGATCGCGACGAAGCACCGCGATCATGGCGGAAGGCACGCTCACCGTTCGTTCTGCGAGGGTTATGGCAGGCCGGACCTTGACGTTCACGCCGCTTGCCCCAGTTGCAACCGCTGCATACCGGACAACGCCAGGGGATGATGCGTGGTGAGAACGACAGCGCCGCCATTCACCACCCGTTGAGCCAGCAGTTGTTCCAGTCGGCCGACGCCCTGGAAGTCTATGGCGGTGAAGGCTTCGTCGAGGATCCACAGGGGTTCATCGGATATCAACAGGCGCGCCAATGCCACCCGCCGTTGCTGTCCCGCTGACAGATTCTGACAGGGCACGTCATGGAACCCACCGAGCCCTGAGCCATCCAGTGCGGCTCTCAGGTTTTTGTCCGGATGACGTTGACGACCGGCCATCAAGGCCCTCAGGTTTTCCAATGGCGTTAAAAGCGATTTGACACCCGGCCGATGGCCGATATACAGGAGATTGCGCAGGAATTCTTCACGGCAACGGGCACGGCGCTGGGTGCGCCAGAGAATATCGCCGGAGTAGCCGTCATGAAGACCCGCCAGAATACGCAACAGAGTGGTTTTGCCCGAACCATTCGGACCCTCGACACGGGTGATGGTCCCGGGCACTATGGCAATATCGAGACCCTGGAAAAGGAGACGGTCGTCGCGCTCACAATGCAAGTCGACGGCTTGTAATAGCGGCTCAGACATCAGGGCCCCATAACGCTCGGCCGATGGACATTGACCAAACGGCCTGCAAAAAGATCCCGGCATCAGAGCCGGGCACAAGGTCAAATAACTCCAGACATTATAACGAAATGCAGATCAAATTACTCACACCATCAGCCACTGGTGATCAAATGGAAGCGCCGGTATGGTAACGCGACTATCCGATACCGGCCCGCCTCCGACGCCGACCGATGGCCTCAGAAATCAGCGCCCGGCCAGCGCACAGACCGCTCTGCCAGTGGAGGCCAACCTGCGACAATTGCCAGCCGGCAAACAGCTCGACCTGTTGCAGTTACAGAACCGGGAAACCGCATTGGCCCGGGTCGCTCAAATTCTGAACAACCGCCAGGGCGCCGGTGACCAGGCCATACTGGACATACGGGGCCAGCGCCTGCTGGTGCAGGCGGCGGTCGGCGACACCAGACTGGACACCGGTGACTGGGTCAAAGTCATGCGCGCCAACAACGAGCTTCAGCTGATGGGCAAACTGGCACCTGCCGCTGAAACGCGAATCAGCCAGGCTCTGGCGCAACGGCTGCCCTGGCAGCAACGCCTTGACGTTGGCCTTAACGAACTGGCCAGGGCGCTGAACACAGACAATCGGCCCCAGGTTGGCGCATCGACGAAACCAGCGCCCCTGCCCGTCGCGGCCAAGGAGGCTATCCAACAATTAATGACCCTGCTGCCTTCGAGCAAAAGCCTGGCAGCCACAACGGCCACACCCGACACCACTGCGCAACAGATCAAAACCTGGATTGCCCAAAGCGGGCTCTTTGCGGAGGGGCGGGTCGCGGGCTCGCCGGATAAGCCACCACCGGACCTGAAGCTGGCACTGGGGCGCATTGTTGCCGCCCTGCTGCCGGCGACCTCTGCCACGGCGACGGCTGCGGAACCCGCCCAGTTCAATCGCTACACGCCGCTGGTCAGCCCGGAACTGGTGCAGGCACCGCTGCAGTTTCCCAACCAGCTACCGCCACCACCGCCAAGCGGGGCCCGGGACGCCATGGATGCCGGTCAGATGCTAAGAGTGCTGGCGGGAATGCTCAACCGGATCTCGGTCAATCAGCTTCACAGTCAGGTTTTATCCAGCCGCGCCCCTGCCGAAGGCGCCGCTCCGGTTGCGCAATTGATCGAGTTGCCCTGGGTCAATGCCCACAACGAGGCGCGGGTAGCCCAACTGCGACTGGAACATGACCGGGCCGAAGACAAAGCGGAAGACTCTGCCGGGCGGAAAGCCGCACGGGTCGCCGAATGGCGTTTTTCGCTGGCACTGGATCTGGACGAACAGGGATCGGTGTTTTTCGAGGTTTCCCTGCGGGACGTCCAGGTATCCGCCCGGGTCTGGGCCGAAAACCAGGACACCCTGCGCCAGGCCCGCGAGGATATGGCAACCCTGCGTTCACGCTTTAACGCGCTGGGACTGGACGTGGTTGGCCTGGAATGTCGCCGGGGCAGCCCCCAGGGCTCGGCCACGCGCCTGGAACAGCGACTCGTGGATACCAAAGCGTGAGGACGAGAAACCGTGACGAATGACTTTTACGAAGAGCCGGAAAAAACCAGTCGCGAAACCGCCGTAGCGCTCAAGTACGACGGTAAACGCGCGCCCACCATTGCCGCCAGCGGCAGGGACGATGTTGCCTCCGAAATTATCAAGCTGGCCCGTGAGCACGGCGTGCCGCTGTATGAAAACCCGGAGCTTGCCACCATTCTGGCGCGCCTGGAGCTGGACGAGGAAATACCCGATACGCTCTACCGGGTCATCGCCGAAATTCTGGCGTTTGCGTTCAATCTGCAAGGCAAAGCCCCTGCGGACGCAGGGGCCGGAAACGGGCAATAGTCCGGGCCGGTTGCGCAGAGACAGCGCCGAACGACTTCAGACAACGCTCAGGCAGCCTGCCGGCGGCTCAGTGCGACCACCAGTTCGGCTTCGGGGCGGGATATGCCGCAGGTATTCATGAGGTCATCAATGTCGGCGCCCAATTCAACCAGCCGTGAGGCTTCATCGTAGGACACCCGCAAGGGGTCATTGCGCCGCATTTCATCCAGGGCACTGCGCAACTCATGGAGTTGCCGCTCGCAGGCGACCACCCGCTGGCCGACGCCAATACTGCCGCTGCCAGTGGCATGCAACTCACGACCCAGGGTGTCGCAACGTTCTTTGAGCTGCGCACGCAATTGCCGGATCTGGACCCGGGCCATCGCGCCCTGAACCAAAAGCAACGCCAGTGCACCGCAGCCCAGTGCCCAGGGGGCAAATTCAAGCCAGTCATTCATAGTTCAATCTCCCGTGAATCGTTCACGTTGAGTGATACTGGCCTGCCAACCCCGCCCAGAGCGGTTCAGCTCACAGGGCGGCGAGCTCAGCCCATTCCTGGTCTGCCAGCATTTTGTCGAGCTCAACCAGTATGATGAGCTCGCCGTTCTTGTTGCATACGCCCTGGATGAACTTGGCGCTTTCTTCATTACCAACGTTCGGCGCGGTTTCTATTTCACTGGATTTCAGATAAACCACCTCGGCCACCGAGTCCACCAGTACACCCATCACCTGATTCGACGACTCCATGACCACAATGCGGCTGGCGTCGGTGATTTCGGCATCCATCAGGCCAAAACGACGCCGGGTGTCGATCACAGTGACGACATTACCCCGCAGGTTGATGATGCCCAACACGTAATCCGGCGCGCCCGGGACAGGGGCGATTTCGGTGTACCGAAGCACCTCCTGAATCTGCATCACATCAATGCCGTAAGTTTCATTTTCCAGACGGAAGGTCACGTACTGCAGTACCTGATCGTCCTGGCTCTGATTCTGTTTATCGTTCTGGGCTGCCATAATGCCATCTCTCCTAGCAGGTGCTCCGGACTTGAAACACCTGGCCTGATCGTCAAAAAATCATCATCAGTGCCCATTACTATAGTAAAGGGCACAAACCATGCCAGTACTGGCTTGAATGTTTTTAGCTGTTGCGGTTCAACCGCATTTTCTTATTCCAGCGCCAACCGGTGTTCCCGTTCAGCCCGGGCCAGCATGGACGCCATGGTACCCACATCGATCAATGCACACATGTGCTTGATAACCGTGCCCGCCAGCCAGGGCCGTTTGCTCCGGCCGGTGCGCCACCGAACTTCATCCGGAGCCAGGGTAAACGATTGTGCCACATCGTCGCAGGCCAGCGCCCATTCGCTGTTATCCAGCCGGATCACAAAACGATAATTTTCTCGGGTCTCGGGGCCCACCCGCTCTGCCATGACCCATTCGCCCGTATCCACCACCCGGAGATTCCGGTCTTCCCCCGGTAACATGCCCATGTACCACCGGGGACGGCCGGGAATCGGTTTGACCTTGCGGTCAATACGGTGGATTGCACCCAAAAGCACCAGCGGTACGGCAAGCTGCAAACCCGCCACTGTAAAGAGCAGGCACTCGAACGGCCGTTCCGACCAATCCGGACGCAACGGCGGCGAGGATGCCTGAGCCTGAGGCACCGCAGCCTGAGCCTGAGAAATCTCGCCGACCGCTTCGTGCGGCTGCGCCGGCACGGCACTCTCCGGGGCCGAAGGCCGAAGAACCCTGGTCACAGGCTGAGCCACCGGCGTGGCAACCGGAGCCGGCTCTGTCTGTGTCAGCCTGGACTCCGGAACCGAGAGCGGGAGTTCATCCTCGGGCTCCCGGGCTTTGGTTACGGCCGTGTGAAGAAGATCATCCAGATAACCGGCAAGCGCCGTGTCCGGCTTGGCGTAGTCGGTGTCCCGCGTCGATTTCATGATCCGCCGCCTCCCTCTACCGGCCAGGTCCCTGGCGCCAAAAACATGACGGGCATTATCAGGCGCTTGCCGGCTGACGGGTAAGTTCAATCACGTCGTTGAGCAAGTGCCGGTAAGCACGTACACCGCGGGCTTCGCTGTCATAAGCCGATGGCACCTTGCCGGCCTGGCTGGCGTCACGAAACTTGGTGTCCACCGGTATGGCAAAACGCCAGAGATCATCCGGATAGGTCTTGCGCAAAGCGTTCAGGCTCTTGACCGAGGCCTGGGTGCGACGATCGAACATGGTCGGCACTATGGTATAGCCCAGTCGATTTTTCTGGGACCGCATGATCATCTCAAGTGTGTGCAACATGCGCTCAAGTCCCTTGATGGCCAAAAATTCGGTTTGCACCGGCACGATCAGGTGCTGGGCCGCGGCCAGGGCATTGACCATCAACACCCCCAACGATGGCGTGTTGTCCAGAAGAACATAATCAAAATCGTCCCATAGCTGGGCCAGCGCCCGTGACAGGATCAGCCCCATGCCCTCGGTGCCGACCATCTTGCGTTCGAGCGTCGCGAGCGCCGTACTGGCCGGCAACAACGACAGGTTGTCGCACCCGGTCGCTGTCACCAGTTGCGCTGGCAGACCCTCGGGCACCTTGCCCTGGTGCTGAAAAAGATCAAAGGCACTGCTCGACAGGGAGTCCGGGTCATGGCCAAACCAACTGGTCAGAGAGCCGTGAGGATCCAGGTCTACAAGCAGCACGCGCTTACCTTTGGCCGCCAGTAGACCGCCAAGCGCCACCGCAGTGGTGGTTTTACCCACGCCGCCCTTCTGATTGGCTATCGCCCAAATTCGCACAAGCTTCCTCCACACATACACAGCCTCTAACCCTGAGTAACGACACAGATGCCATTAACTTGAGAGTCCGGCCCCCGAGAATACCCTTCGACGGCAATTAATTGCCTGCAGCAACAGGCCCAGTCAGAAAAATACAGGAATCGTGCCAACTCAGATGACACAACGCCTGTCACCGCATGGCGCCGCGAATGCTGGCATCTCGTGAAATAAGCAGAACCACGCGCCGATTGCGGTTGCGTCCCGCCGGCGTATCGTTCCGGGCAACGGGCTGGAACTCGCCGTAGCCCACGGCCGCCAGGCGCTGTGGATCAATACCCTCGGCGTTCAGAACCCGGATAACGGCGGCGGCCCGGGCCGTGGACAACTCCCAGTTAGAGGGAAACTGGCCGGTTCTTATGGGCAGATTATCAGTAAACCCCTCGACTCTGACCGCGTTATCGTGGCCACCCAGAACCTCGGCGATTTTCTCGATAATTGCAAAAGCCTCAAATTTCGGTTCGGCCTCGCCGCTACTGAACAAGAGGTTGTTACGAAGACTCAACTCGATCCACTCATCGCTGGTTTCCAGAGTTACCACCCCCTCGTTGATCAGCTCATCAAATTCCAATGCCAGGCGGTCGGCGATTGAGGTGAGCGCTTCCGAGCGCGCTTCGATGTCAGCGTTGGCGTTGCGGGGCGCTTCGGTCACCGCCGGCGGGATCACATCCTCCCCGACATTCCGCACAGCTTTCGGGTCATACTCACCCACGGCAATGGGAATGACCGATCGGGGCGGGGCATTAAACACACCGGTCAGGGTATGCGACAGGACTTTGTACTTGCCTTCATTGACCGAGGAAACCGAGTACATCACGACAAAAAATGCGAACAGGAGCGTGATGAAGTCCGCGTAGGAGATCAGCCAGCGTTCTTTGTTGTGAAGCTCGTCGTCCTGGGGCTGGCGTCGCCGACGTCGCATAAATCACCTCTCACGCCGATCCGGCTTACTGAATGAAACCGCGCAGGCGCAGTTCAATGGAACGCGGATTCTCGCCGTCCGCGATCGCGATGATGCCGTCGATCATCATGTCCTCGTAACGGGAGCGCAGGCGGACGATAGTACGAAGCTTATGGGCGACCGGAAAAAACAGGAGGTTGGCCAGGGCCACTCCGTAAATCGTGGCAACGAAGGCGGTGGCAATGCCGCTGCCCAGGGAGCTTGGATCTTCCAGGTTGGTCATCACCTGAATCAGGCCCATCACCGCGCCGATGATACCGATCGTGGGCGAATAACCGCCCATGGCTTCATAAACCCGGGCCGCGTCCATATCCCTGGCTTCACGTGATTCAAGATCCACCTCGAGTATACCGCGAATCGACTCCATCTCGGCGCCGTCCACCAGCAGCTGCAAGCCTTTGCGGGCAAACCGTTCCTTCTCCTGTTCCGCCACCGTTTCCAGGCCCAGCAAGCCCTGCTTACGGGCCTTGACGCTCCAGTCAATGACCTTTCCCATGCCATCTTCCAGGCCCACATGGGGCGGCAGGAACACCCATCGCAGCTGATAGCCGGCGCGCCGCAGAATAGGCCAGGACGTCTGGAGGATGGTCGCGGCCAAGGTACCACCGATGACAATCACGGCGGCCGGGCCGTTGAACAGGGAAGCCAATGCCCCGCCCTCAAGGAGATTGCCCCCCAGGATGGCGGCAAAAGCCAGGATAATGCCAAGAAGGCTAAGGATGTCCATCAGATGACCGCCTCGATCATCCGCGCGCCCACATCACCCAGTGCCAGAATTTCGTCCGACAGGCCGGCTTTGGCCACGGCCATGGGCATGCCATAGATGACCGACGTCTTTTCGTCCTGGGACCAGACCACGGAGCCGCCCGCCTTCATCATGCGACAGCCTTCCTTGCCATCAGCGCCCATACCGGTCAGTACAATGCCCAGGGTCTTGCCCGGGAAACTGCGGGCCAGTGAACCGAAGGTCACGTCAACGCAAGGCCTGTAATTGAGACGGCCGTCGCCCGGCAGCACCCGGACTCGGGCCTGTCCGCCCCGGTTTTCGATCATCATCTGTTTGCCACCGGGGGCAAGCAGGGCCAGCCCGGGCTTGAGTACATCGCCGTCCTCCGCCTGCCGAACCTGGATCTGGCACAGGGAATTCAAGCGATCGGCAAAGGCTTTGGTGAAGCTGGCCGGCATGTGCTGAACAAGAATGAGGGGCGCCGGAAAGTTCGCCGGCAGCTTGGTCAACACCTGTTGCAGCGCAATGGGACCGCCGGTGGACGTTCCTATGGCCACGACGCTGTAATGCTGGCCCGGTGCGCGACGCCCGGTAGGTCTCGGCGATTCAGGCACGACGGCCGGTTGCGGCGCTTTTCTAGCGCCCCCGCCCGAAGCCGGCGGCCTGGAGTCGGGACTGGCGGCCGGCTTTGGCGGCGGCCGGGAAGGCGTTGCCGCGGGCCGACTACCGGCCACATCCAGAATTCTCTGACGGAGAATCTGCTGGAGCTGGCTTGAGTCACGGGCGATTTCCTCGAAGTTTTTCGGCAGGAAATCGACCGCACCCGCCTCCAGCGCATCGAGTGTGACCCGGGCACCTTCATAGGTGAGCGAGGAGAACATCAATACCGGCACGGCCCGATGTTTCAATATTTCCCTGACCGCCGTGATGCCGTCCATGATCGGCATCTCGTAATCCATGGTGATAACATCAGGGCGCAGCTTTTCCGCCATCTCCACGCCTTCACGGCCATTGCTGGCGACGCCCA
Source organism: Oleiphilaceae bacterium (assembly GCA_018334495.1). Taxonomy (GTDB): domain Bacteria; phylum Pseudomonadota; class Gammaproteobacteria; order Pseudomonadales; family Oleiphilaceae; genus Marinobacter. The sequence goes on along the minus strand of JAGXLV010000011.1, from coordinate 6,327 downwards.
CCACCCGGATACTGCCGGATGCATTCAGGATTTCGGTCAGTCGCTTTCGGAAAAAACCTGAATCATCAACGACCAGGACGGAAACCGTCATGCACCTCTCCTCGATAGGACTTACGCTCAGCCGTAATGCTGTAACAGGCTGGGCACATCAATAATCAAAGCAATACCGCCATCACCTGTGATGGTTGCTCCGGCCATGCCGGGCGTCCCCTGCAGGGCGCGCCCCAGGGGTTTGATCACCACCTCTTCCTGCCCGATAAGCTGATCCACCACAAAACCGACCCGCTTGGTGCCCATAGCCACAATCACCACATGGCCGTTCTCAGGGCGTTTCTGGCCGTCAGGCCCTTTAATCAGCCATTGTTTGACATAAAACAAAGGGAAGACCTTGTCGCGGACAACAATGCATTCACGGCCGTCGACAATGTTCTTTTTGGTCAGGTCCAGATGGAAAATCTCAACCACGTTGACCAGAGGCAGGGCAAACGCCTGCTCGCCCAGTGAGATCATCAGCGTTGGCATGATGGCCAGGGTCAAAGGCACCTTGATGATGATGCGCGAGCCCTTGCCCATTTCGGACTCGACACTGATCATGCCGTTGAGCTGGCCGATCTTGGTTTTGACCACATCCATGCCCACGCCACGACCGGACACATCGGAAATCTGGTCCTTGGTTGAGAAACCGGCGGCAAAGATGAGGTTGTAGCATTCATTGTTGCTCAGACGATCCGCCGCGTCCTGATCGTAGACGCCTTTTTCAACAGCTTTACGCCTGAGCGCGTCCGGATCCATGCCGGCGCCGTCATCCTCAATAATCAACAGAATGTGATCGCCCTCCTGCTCTGCCGACAGGTTGACGGTGCCCGCTCTTGATTTGCCCGCCTTTTCCCGGACATCCGGCGCCTCGATACCGTGATCCACTGAATTCCGGACCAGATGGACCAGCGGGTCGGAAAGCGCTTCAACCAGGTTCTTGTCCAGGTCGGTATCCTCGCCGTGCATCTCGAGGTTAATTTCTTTCTTGAGGCTGCGCGCCAGGTCGCGAACCACCCGCGGAAAACGGCCAAACACTTTTTTGATGGGCTGCATCCGGGTTTGCATGACGGCGGACTGAAGGTCCGAAGTCACCACATCCAGATTGGAGACGGCTTTTTGCATGTGCTCGTCTTCGGAATTGGAACCCAGCCGCTGAAGCCGATTCCGCACCAGTACCAGCTCGCCCACCATGTTCATGATATCGTCGAGGCGCTTGGTATCGACCCGAACCGTGGCCTCGACGGCCGGCGGCGGCGCGTCTTTCGCGGGCATCGCTGGCGCGGCCGCGGTTTTGGCGGGCTGGGCGGGCTTGTCATCCTTGTCATCCTTGTCGGGATTGTCGTCGGGCGACGGTTTGGGCTTCGCTTTGGCCTTGGAAGCCGGTTCACTCGCGGCCCTGGCCACAGCTTTTGGCGCCCCGCCCTTGCCGTGTAATTCGTCCAGAAGGCTCTCGAACTCATCGTCGCTGATCAGGTCCTCGCCACCGCCGGCGCTGTCCCTGGCTTCGTCCGTTGGCGGCTTTGGCTCGGGAGCCGACTCCCTGGCGACGGCGCCCGAGAATTTGCCTTTGCCATGGAGATTATCGAGCAAAGACTCGAATTCATCATCTGAGATTTCATCGTCTCCGGTGCTCTGCTCAGGCGCCGCCTGTGACGCAGTTTCGCCGGCGTCCGGCTTTTTATCCGCACCCTCATCGTCGAGAGCGTTCAGCAATTGCTCGAATTCGTCATCCGTAATGTCGCCATGATCAACTTCAGGCGCAGGTTCAGCAGCTTCGGCTTCGGCGGTTGCGGCAGCGGGTTTGGCCGCCGAGGCCGGCTTGGCCAGCTCATCAAGCGCGGCAATCAGTTCATCAGGCGCGGGTGTGGGCTCCACCTGATTGCGCACCTGATCAAACATGGCATTAACATGGTCCAGGGTTTCCAGCACCACATCCATCAAAGCGGAATCCACGGGCCGCTTGAGATTGCGCAGGGTGTCGAAGACATTCTCGGCTGAGTGACAGCAGTTCACCAGGGCATCAAGTTGAAGGAAACCGGCACCGCCTTTGACCGTATGAAATCCCCTGAAAATGGCATTCAGAAGGTTACTGTCATCGGGATGCTGTTCCAGATCAACGAGTTGCTCCGAAAGCTTTTCAAGAATTTCTCCGGCTTCTATCAAGAAGTCCTGGAGAATCTCGTCATCAGCGTCAATTGCCATGTAATACCCTCAATTAAAAACCGAGACTGGACAGAAGGTCATCAACATCGTTCTGGCCAGACACCACATCGGCGCGATCGGCTGCGTGCATTTGCGGGCCTTGCGCTTTTACCGGGGAGTCGGTGTTTTTCGACTCCTCTACGTTGTGAACCGTGCCGGTCATCTGGTCAACATTGCTGGCCATAACCACCAGGTTGAGCAGGTGCTCTTCCACTTCTTTGACCAGTGTGGTGACTTTATGAATAACCTGGCCGGTAAGATCCTGAAAATCCTGGGCCAACAGTATTTCTGACAGGTTGCTGTACATGGCGTCCGCGTCGGCGGCCATGGTGACGAAAAAATTATCGATGCGGCAGTACAATTCCCGGAACTCGGAGGGTTCCATTTCACGACGGCGCAGCCGTTGCCAGTCGTCACGCAACGCCCGGGACTGCTCCCGCATGGCATTCGCCCGTGGCATGGCGTCTTCCACCAGGTCCATGGTGCGGTTGGCCGCGTTGCCGGTCATCTGAACAACGTATTCGAGCCGGTCCGAGGCATCCGCCATGGACGACAGAGCTTCCTGTTGCTCCTCATTCTGGGCGTCTATCTGAAAGTTACGGATCGCCTCATGAAGGCTTCGTGTGAGCTGGCCAACCTCGCGATAGAGACTTTGATCCCGCACATCGCCCAGCTCATTGATCAGGCCCATGGCTTTGACATAATCCCCGCCATTCAGCTGCTCCACCAGCTCGGTCGCCTGGGCTTTAAGCTTCTCAGTCATTTCCGGATCGAGCTGGTTGTTATCAAGGTTTTTCTTGCTCATGCGCCCTTCCGACCCTGGTTTGTTAGTACTTACTGGATACGTTCAAAGATTTTCTCAATCTTTTCTTTCAATACCGCAGCGGTGAATGGTTTGACCACATAGCCGTTAACGCCGGCTTCGGCAGCGGCGACAATCTGGTCACGCTTGGCCTCGGCGGTCACCATGAGCACAGGCAAAGTTTTCAGGCTGTCATCGGTCCTGATCTCCTTGAGCAGATCCAGGCCGGACATGCCGGGCATGTTCCAGTCCGTTACAAGGAAATCGTATTTGCCACTCTTGAGCATGGGCAGGGCCGTGTTGCCGTCATCAGCTTCGTCCGTGTTGGTGAAGCCAAGATCACGCAGCAGGTTCTTGATGATCCTGCGCATTGTGGAAAAGTCATCCACAATCAGGATTTTCATATTTTTGTCCAAAGGGACCTCCAGTTAATAACGCCCGGATGAAACGTCAATTCATGGCTCTGACGGCTAATGCCTTGATCAGCAGGATGCCGCGCCTTTTCCCTGGATCTTAGCAGGCCGTCAGAATTTCACCGTGTATTCTCTTATCTTACCGGCGCTTGTAAAGCACCCGTTACCAAATGCTACAGAGTTGCTACAATAACCGCCTACCAGTCCGCTAACCGGCTCCGCAATCTCATTGCAGCCTGGCCATGGATCTGACTGACCCGGCTCTCACTGACGCCAATCACCGCGCCGATTTCTTTCAGATTAAGCTCCTCCTGGTAATACAACGCCAGTATCAGTTTTTCCCGTTCCGGCAACCCTTCTATCGCGGCCGCCAGACTGCTCTGGAAAGCGGCTGAAGTAATGCCGGCCAGAGGATTATCTCCTGGGTCTACTTCGGTTAACGGCAGGTCTCCCGATTCATTGAGCTCATCCAGACTAAAAAGTCGTCCGCCATTGGTGTCGCTCAGGCAGGCATGGTATTCGGCCAGGGTCATATCAAGTTCTTCAGCAACGTCACTATCAAGCGCTTCGCCGCCGATCCGGTCTTCAACCACCTTGATGGCGCGGGCCACACGGCGCGCATTGCGGTGAACCGAACGCGGCACCCAGTCGCCCCGGCGCATTTCATCCACCATAGCGCCCCGTATACGGATACCGGCGTAGGTTTCAAAAGATGCGCCTTTGGTGGGTTGGTATTTCTGGGCGGCTTCAAGCAAACCGATCATTCCGGCCTGCATCAGATCATCGAGCTGAACCGAAGCCGGCAGCCTGCCCAGCATGTGAAGTGCGATTTTTTTCACCAGAGGCGCGTGTCGCTCAACAAGGTCCTGCGCCTTCGGAGCCCCGGTCTGGTTATAAAGTCCCAGGTTTTTCTCCAACGTCATGTGTCCAGCTTCTGTTAACCCGTAGAGATGGCCGGCGACCGGTTCCGCCAGGCTTATACGACATTGTGTGCGAGATGGCTCAAGCGCCTATCAGGCGCTCGACAAAGAATTCAAGATGACCGCGGGGCGATGACGCCAGCGGCCAGTTATCCACTTTTTCGGCCAGGGCCCTGATGGCCAGCGACGCCTTGGCGCGAGGGTAGGCTTCCAGCACGGCCCGCTGTCTCTGTACCGCCTTTCTGACCGCTTCGTCATAGGGCACCATGCCAACATATTGTAGCCCAACGTCCAGAAAACGCTCGGCAACCCGGGTCAGCTTCTCGAACAAATGGCGGCCTTCCTGCTCGTTACGCACCTGGTTTGCCAGAATCCGGAAGCGGTTCACACCGTAATCCCGATTCATCAGTTTGATCAGGGCGTAGGCATCGGTGATCGAGGTGGGCTCGTCGCAGACAACCAGCAACAATTCCTGGGACGCGCGCAGAAAACTCACCACGGACTCGGAAATACCGGCGGCCGTGTCGACAATCAACACGTCAATCTGGTCGCTCAGGTCACTGAACGCATTAATCAGGCCGGCATGCTCCAGAGGGCCCAGCTGGGTCATTCTCTGGGTTCCGGACGATGCCGGCACGATCTTGATACCCGCCGGCCCGTCCACCAGGACGTCCCGCAAGTCACAATGGCCGTCGAGCACGTCGGAAAGGTTGCGATTGGAGGTTATGCCAAGCAGCACATCAATGTTGGCCAGACCCAGATCGGCGTCCAGCACCACCACCCGGCGCCCTTTCTGGGACAGCGCAATGGCCAAGTTGACAGACACGTTACTCTTGCCGACGCCACCTTTGCCGCCGGTGACCGCAATCACCTGTACTGGATGCACTCTGCTCATACTCGTTCTTGTCTCTGGACGCATTTTTGCCGAGTCCACCAGGTTTCTACCTGGTTTCTCAGGCGCCTTTTGCCATGGACTCCTGCCGTTGCAACGTTTTCAAACGCTCAACGGCAAGACGGATCAACGGCACCGCTTCGGCACGATGCAGATCCCGCGGAATCCGCTGGCCATCAGTGTAGTAGGCAACCGGCAGGCCGGCCTCCATAACAAACCCCAAAACTTCGCCCAACGTGATGGATTCGTCAAGTTTTGTCATGACACAGCCGGCAAGGCTGGCCATCTTATAGCAATGCAACATGGATTTCATGACCCGCGGCTGACTCGTGGCCGGCACCACCAGATGGGACTTGATGCCATGACGGCTCTGAGCCAATTCCAGCAGCTGTTCCTGGCAGCCCTGATCCGAGGGCGTCAGGCCGGCGGTATCGATCAGCACCAGATGACGGTCGGACAATTCGTCAAGAATTGCATCCAGCGAGTGGCTTTCATCCACAACCCGCACCGGCACGTTGAGAATACGCCCAAAGACAAACAGCTGTTCATGGGCGGCTACCCGGTAGCGATCGGTTGTGACCAGTGTCAGCGAGTCCGCGCCGTGACGCAGGACATAGCGTGCCGCCATTTTGCCAATGGTGGTGGTTTTGCCAGACCCCGTCGGCCCCACCAGGGCGTAGATTCCGCCCTCCTCCAGCCATTCCGCCCTGGGCGTCCTGATGCCGGCGGCCAGCGTTTTGAGGGCTTGTTTCCAACCTTCATCCAGACGGCCCTTGCCGTGACTTCGACCCAGGGCGCCGGCCAGATTCCGGGTCAGACCGAATTCCTCGAGCCGCTCGGTCAGACGCTGCTGACTGGCCACCGGCGCCGGCGCAGCTCGTTCCGGATCGGCTGGCGGCCGACGTTCCTGAACCAGATCCCGGAGGGAGCTTATTTCCGCCCGCATGTCGGCCAGGGCCTGGTCCGGATTCGCTGGCGCGGGCACCGCCGGCTCGGAGGCCATGGCAATGTTGCCAAAATCGGCACCCTGATCGGCACGTTTTTGCCGGACATTCTTGATCC